>JBKHJK010000084.1:0-7536 GCA_046538215.1 Armatimonadota bacterium | reverse complement strand
GACAGTGCAGCAACCGGGGTTACTGGACGAGAGGGTGTAGGAGAAGTTTCCAAGCCATCCCTCCGAGACCAGCCCGGGATGCACCGGCCCCTCAGGTGTGAGCGAAAATCACATCAACTGGGTGATCGCAAAGAAGCTGGAGAAGGAGCTGCTGGGGCGGGGTGCGACGGTGGTTTTGACCAAGCCCGCCGAAAACACGAAGGTGACCAACCGCCAGCGGGCGGAGACGGCCAATGAGAATAACGCGGCTGTGATGATCCGGCTGCACTGCGACGCCGCCAGCCATTCAGGCTTTTCGCTGTATTACCCGGACCGGCAGGGGACGAGATACGGCGTCACCGGGCCCTCGCAGTCGGTGATTGACGGCAGTCGCACCGCCGCGTACGCCATCCACCGGGGGATGAAAAACGTTCTGTCGGGGACGCTGCCGGACCGGGGCGTGCATGGAGATTCGGCGACATATATCGGCAGCCGCCAGGGAGCACTGACCGGCTCGATCTTCTCACACGTCCCGACCGTGACGATTGAGATGTGCGTTCTGACGGTGGCCTCCGATGAGCGGTTTATCTCCTCGGCGGCGGGACAGGAAACCATGGTTGATGCACTGCTTTCGGGGCTTGAGGAGTATTTCCGGCAGGGCCCCGACCGCAGGAGTGGATAATCACAGAGCGGCGCTGAAACTACAGCACAAATCGCCCTCTGTTGAGGTGAGATTCCGCGATAGATCGGTATCAGAGACAGTCTATGGCCATTTTTACGGAAAAAAATGTAAAAACAGGAAGGAAATACCCACTGCCGAGTTGAAACACCCATATACTGCACAATTCGGTGGCTTCGCCCACAGGGGAGCCAGCAAACGAAAGTGGTATGGAAGGGAGCTATTTCAATGGCAGTGGGTGTATTGATATTGACGGAAAATGGTTATGGCAAAGTTGTTGATCCCGGTGAATTCCGTGAGCAGTCGCGTGGTGGCAAGGGCGTTGTCGGGTTCAAGGTCACAGAAGACAGTGGCCCGGTCGCCGCGGTGCTGCGTGTCCCACTCGACGAAGGCGAACGAATCCTGGTTGTCAGCGAACAGGGCCAGGCAATCATGACGCCCGTGGACGACATCTCCATGCGCAGCCGCACCGCCGGTGGTGTCAAGGTCATTGACCTCGCCGAAGGAGACGCAGTCGCCGGCGTGGCCGTGTAAGGAGAGCAGGGCGATCTGAGCAGGCGCGCGAGGCGAGCTTTATTCTCCGGGTGTTTGCAGACAATGCAGCAGCTTTGCAGAGACTGCGGAATGAGCGTTTCGCCATACAGCGCAACCGCTGCGGCGTAGAGATGACGGGAGAGTCGGATCTCGCCAGGAGTGGTTTTCTGTAGCCGCCACTCTCGGCTTACAACCGGGCGCCAGACGAATGATGTACATGATGCTCGCTGCGAATATCGCGGCGGGCATTTTTGTTTGTATGACACACATTCCTCGCTCTGTGCCCCCAGTTCGGTGATATTGTCTCAAAAGACTGCAAAACCTGATGAGAACCCCTGCCGCTCACCTGGCTTTTTTACGCTGTTATGCCCCATCTTTTTCTGCCGCTCTTTCGGAGTTTTGTGCCTTTGCGTCGTTTTTGTAGGGCGCGGAAGAGTTTGCCTCGCAAACTCCAAATGTTTGACGTAGCCTGCAAGTCAAACTACGGACCCGTGCCGCGCCGGTTGTGAATCTTTTTGTCGCAGGAATCTCCGGTACGAAGAGACTCGCGGCGGGGTACAAGCCCCCGCCCTACAGGAAGGCAAAGCTTCGGGACCGCAACTCCATGAATGTTTCATGAATCATCATTCCTCCGCCGGTCAGACGATCATCATCGGGCGGTACAGACTCCTCCTGCGGACTTCTTTTCGAGGTATAGCCACCATCCAATAACAGAGGTGAAATCATGGCTGAACGATCCTATCCTGTCAGCCAGGTGCAGATATATGACGCCGAGCGCGAATATGTGATGAAGTACGACGGTTTCGGGCGCAATGACACGATGGCCGATCTGTACCGCCGCGGGGAGCTGCAGATATCCCCCGACGGTGGTGACAGCTTTGTCGGCATTGGCGGCACCACCGTGCCCGGTGCCATGCTCGTGGAGGCCGCCGGTCTGAATGCGCTGCTCGCACGTCCCCGGCTGGACACCTCACAGGCGATCGGCCTGGGACACTTTACACCCGTGACCGGATCGTGGATGGCGATGACAAACTCCGGCCTCGGCAGCGAGGTGAAGCTGTATCAGTATGACGGGAGCTCCAATGCGCTCACCGGTATCGAAAGCAACTTTCACATGCCCACAAATCCAATGTTCGCGGTCTCACTGTACCGCACCGACATTCCGTGGGACCATGACTGGACCCAGCCGCCGTACACGGAGATACACTTCGGCATTTCCGACGATAGCGGCTGGTCGCTGACGATCCCCTACGGCGAGCCGATGCTGCTTTTGAAATACGCCGACGGGCAGTGGTGGAAGGTCTCCAGATCCGACGAGGGCCTCAACTTTCCGGTCGTGGAGGGCATGGCTCGCGGCCAGCGGGTGATTTTCTGGTTCGGGGTCATCCGCGACCATCTCGTCATCTCCACCGACGGCTTCGTTGACCATCTCTGGACATATCCACTTGAGCCCGGTGAGACAGTCAACAGCGGCGGAGTGACCCTGTGGCATAATGCGGGGCAGTGGATGTTTTCGTTCTTCCCCATCGCCATGAGCGCCTGCAGCATCGCCGGGCCGCCCGTGCCTGCCGGGTATGACACCACCGACTGCACCGGCGCCTCCATCATCAACTACCGCCACCTGCCGGTCGTAGATGATGCGGGGAATGTCCTGCGCCAGGTTTCGGTCGAAGACGCCACAGACGCCGAAACTCCGCCCGGCAGCCGGCAGTGGAAGGCGATTCTCACTCCGCACACACACGTGGATTTCGATGTCGGGGTGGATCCGGACAGCGGCGAGAGTGTTGATTTGCAGACCTGTGTTTCACCGCAGGTTTATACCGTGCAGATCGGACAGTACGGAGAGATTACCACCAATCTCGCGCCCTCCTCCGAGGACCTCGCAGACCGGGTCATCGCCATCAGCGCAGACGTCCAGGACGGCTTCACTGCGGCGAGATATTCGGTGCTTCTGGATAACCAGGACGGCGAGCTGGCGGATATCGAGGAATACCGGCCCGTGGATATCAGCCTCGGATGGCACCTGCAGGACGGGACCGATGAGGTTGATGACGCCATCCGCGGCTACCTGGTGGAGCCGGAGATTGAGGTCGCGCCGGGCGGACAGTCAGTGCTTCGCGCCGAAATTCTCGATCCAATGGTGCGCCTCAGAGACGAGAAGGTTGATGGCCGCGTGCCGGTGTTTGATAACTGGCCGGTGAAAGAGGCGTTTGAATGGATACTGCTGCGCTGCGGGATACCTCTCACCCGTCAGGACCTGGAGGATACGGGTGAGGTTCTCAACATGGCCGGTCCCGAAGAGCCTGTATGGGAGCCGGAACCGGGACGGAGCTGGGTGGAGGTCCTGCGGCAGATCGCACGCTACGATCACGGCGCGCATTTCTGGTTCGACGCTGATGGAATCTTCAAAAAGGGCTGCCCTCACTGCCGGGCAAAGCGAACCGAAGCAGATGTCCTGCAGCATGACGGCACCCTCACCGGGGCGTGCGACTGCTCGGTGGACTGGCAGATGTACACGCGAGCGGAGGCAGCGACCGACCCATCGGAGGCCGGAGAGATCCTGCGGCTCCATAGACTGCGCGAGACCCTCGCGGGCAGTGATTACCGCAATTACGTGATGGTCGCCGGGCGCGATGACAGTGGCAACCCCCTGCGCTCGATGGCGTATGACGCGGGCTCCATTTATGACCCGGCTTCCGAGAATTACGTGGGCTGGCGGAAGATGGAGGTCTATGAGATCCGGGGCGTGACCACCCAGGCGGAGGCCAACCGTCTCGCCGCCGAAATGCTGGATGAATTTCAGCCCGACCCGGAGCATGTGCTTCTGATCACGCCGCTGCACCCGACGCTGAAGATCGCCGACGTCATCGAGATCAGCGGCGGAGAGACGGCCGGAGTGAGTGGGAAGCTGTATCGCATCAGGCGCATTCATCACCGCGTGCGCAAAACCCCGCATTATGTTGCATACACCTCAATCGAAGCCCGGGCGCTGTAAGCACAGGAGAGATGATGAAATGGACTCAGGCGCACAGACACTTCAGACGATGCGCGAAATTGCCGACAGACGCACGCGGCCGAGCACTCCTGACGGCGCCGTAGTTGCCGATAAAGCGGGCAAAAAGCCGGTGTGCGGCGGCCCCGTGAGGCAGCTCAACCGCTACGACCACGCCGCGGGGGTTTCATATCAATACGGACGATATGGCCGCGGGCGATACAGCAGCCACCATTACGCGTGAAATTCGGCTCGCAAGGCGACCCGAATTTTTGGGAGTTTCCATACGATGAGAAACTCCACGAAATGTGGAACCGTTCCGCCGCTGTTTATGGGTTTTGGTGTGGTATGAAGGGGTGTCTGTGGGCCGGATTTACGGAGCCAGCACACGACGCTGCCTCCCGGCGTGCATCCGGCCCCTCCGAAAGGCAACAACCACGGCGACAAAACGTGAGAATTGTTTGGAACGTGGGATGTCGTTGACGTTGACCGTGCCCTAATGGAGGGTCGGATGCCGACTGTCCAGCGCACTGCGCTGAGTGCTGGAGTTTGCGTGCAAACTCCGAGGCTGGTTGCCGTTTACCAGCCCCCAAATCCGGCCCACGTCAACCACCCTCCTTCACCTGTAACAAACCCCATATAACACCGAGACTGCGGGCCGATTTTTGTGGTCGCCCTGCAGAAACATCCAACATTATAAAGGAGGAGACACATGAGCGATATAACGACACACTACGGCCTGCCCACGGGTATGGTCGCAGATGATTTCATAGAGCCACAGCATCACAACGCGCTCGCTGACACCCTCGACCGGGTGGTCGGGAGCTTTCTGAAACAGATCATGACCGAGGGCGCGCTGTCGGGATGGGAAATTACAGGCGATGCAAAGGTGGGCGCCGGTGAGGGGCTCATCGCCGGGTGCTATTGCAAAACCGTCGAGGCCGCGGATATTTCGGGCCTGACGGATAATGCGGTCAATTACATCTACGCCGCTACCACCGGCACTTCCCCGCAGGACGGCAGCGTCACCTTCACCGCCCAGACGGTGCACACTGCGCCGCCGGGTGCAATCTATCTGGGGACCGTAACCCTCGACGCCGCCGGGGATGTCACCGATTACGACAGCGAGGCCGAGGGCGTTGACCGCAACCTGCGGCTGCTGGAAATTGCGCAGACCGACGGCAGCGGGCTCGTGGAGGATGTGCCCGACGGCGATACGGTCAGCGTGACCGTTGATCACAGCAGTGATGTGCTCTTTGTTGTTCCGGGGGCGATTGATCTGCAGGTGGCGGGCGATGATTTCGATTATTCAGTCAAAGAGGTGTACCGGGAGGACGGCTTCGTCATTGAGGCGACGAATACGAGTGGCGTTGCGGCGGATTTTGCGTATTCATGGACGCGATACGGTTTCAGGAGATGATTTTTTTGATCAGTTCAGACGGAAACGGGAATGTGACGCTCTCGAAGGCCTCCACGATCAGCATCGGCCTGGCGATCGCGCTGATGACGGTGATCGTCGGCATCGCCAGCTATACCGCCGCGCAGAACCAGGCGGTCACCGATCACATACAGAACCCCGATGTGCACTGGTCGAAGGGGCAGTTGGATGGGGAGTTTATGCCGCGGCGAGAAATACAGGCGGAGCTGCGTGCCATCCGGCGGCAGCTTGACAGGATCGAAAGCAGACTGCAGACGCTCGGCACGGAGCCCTGATAAAGGCTGTGCATCCTAAAACAACGACGGCTGATGGTATCTGTCTGGCGTCATCCGACTGCCCTGGTTGTTTGCCCCCTCTCCACCAGTGATGGAGAGGGGAACAGGGGTGAGGCCGTCGTTGTGTGGTTTTTCAGGCAATTGCCCCGTCAGTCAAAATCGCCCGTCCAGTTGTCGGATTCAGGCGCCACCACGCTGTGGGCGAGTGACTTGGCGTGACCATCAATGAACAGGACGTTGTTCTGATCGTTGTGGCGGCTTTCGACCAGGCCCCAGTACGAGCTCCCGCTGCTGTGGAGGATCCCCGGGTCGTATTTGGTGATGTACGATGTGGCCTCCAAAATGGCGTACGTCTGTGAGGGATAGTCGAAATCCGCCAGGAAATATACCCAGTCATCATAGTGGCTGAAGACATACGAGTAGTTCCCACCATAGCTGCGGATATAGGCGACCTCGCCTGAGGTTCCCTCTGACGGGCATACCCAGATCTGGAAGTTCTTGATATACGGATGGATCAGGTCCTGCCAGTACAGTGTTGTGCTGCTGCCGAGGTCGGGCAGCTCCGGCCCGCGCTCACTGTTGGGGATGTAATATGGCGGGACAGTTTCATCATAGTCCTGGATGTACATCTGCCATCCCAGCCCGATCTGCTTCACATTCGACAGACATGATGTCTGCCGGGCCTTCTCCCGCGCGCGGGCAAACACCGGGAACAAAATTGCAGCCAGGATCGCGATGATCGCAATGACCACCAGCAGTTCGATAAGTGTAAATCCTCGTCGCGACACCCTCATCAGCTCCTGATTGTACATGATTGTATTTTCTTCCGGTCGGCACAATTCCGGCCGGAATGTCTTCTGTTTTATTATACCAGACTTGTGTCCGCTTATACAGCGGTAAATCCTTCACGAACGGCACACATCGAGGCGGTTTGTCCGACAGCGCAGTTCGGTGCAGGTTTTGTGGCCGTGGTTTTTGCCTTGCGGAGGGGCCGTGGTGAATGCCGGGAGATGGCGTCGTCTGCCAGCTCCATGAACCCGGCCCACGAATACTATGCCCTCCGCGCAGCGTGACCACAAAAATGCCGCCCCCGTCCCGGTGTCATCCGGGGTTTGTCACAGGTGAAAGTGCGTGGTTGACGTGGGCCGGATTTGCAAACGACGCGGCATCCGGCCCTCCATGACGACAACGTCAACCGCCGACGACACAAAACACCCAATGTTGATTGCGCCCGCGCAATTAACTACCAAAGGAATGATTGATATGACGGAGCTCAAGACGTTTTTGCTGTCACTGCCGCAGGAGCATTTGTGGATCGTGGGAGGTGTTGTGGCGGAGGTGCTGGTGCAGGTGGTTAAGCGGTATATCTGGCAGCCGCCGGAGTATGAAAAGGTGAAGAAGATCCTCGCGGCGGCGCTGGTGAGCCTGGTGCTGGCCCTGGGTGCTGAAGTGGCCGGTGTGGGCGAGTTTGCGGCGGCGTGGCTGGGGATCTTCCTGTCGGCGATCGGGTATCACGAGACCACCGACAAGCTGGGACTGAAGCGGCTGTGGTCACAGGCCCTATCACGGAGTTGAGGTGTGGTCTGACTCGGGCTGGAAGCTGGCAATTGATAACGACAGAAACGACATCAATTGCCAC
>JBKHJK010000083.1:0-7561 GCA_046538215.1 Armatimonadota bacterium | reverse complement strand
GCGTGGAGGCGTGAAAGATGTAATGGTGCTGCCCTTCCCACACCGCCCACGCGCCGGGCGTCTGGGCGGTGGCGAAGATATGGTACCGGCCCTCGTGTTCGATAACCGTGTGATCGGTCATTTCCAGCATCGGAGGCGCAAAACCATCCTTCAGAAAGTCGCCCTCCGGGTGGCGGTATTTCTCGTGGATGCCAAGATGCTTTCCCGGGTCCTCCCACACCTCGCTGGTCTGTGGCTCGGGATATTCGACGGTGAGATTGCGGCGGCGGATGTCGGAAAAATTGCCCTGGCGCATGTCGGATGCCCCCCGGTCGCTTGATCATACGTGGCAATTATATCACCTGAAATCGCACGGAACAGGTCCGGCGAACGTCTTCCGAGAAGGACACGCCGAAATGGACCCAGCAGAGGACCGACATGAGCGCTGGCCAAACACGCCGTATCGCCGGGAGGACGCACAGATGCCAGACAAGCGCAAACCGATTATTCCATCCATCCAGAAGGGAATCCGCCACAGGTGGCAGCCGATTGAGGACGGAACACGGGAGTGGTGGCGTGGCTATCGTGAGTGGCTGCGGGCCGACCCTGCCCCGGGGCAGGCCACCATCGAACCCGACACCGTCGAGGCCGGCAGCCGCCTGCGCCTGAAACTCGTATTCACCGTCGGCGAGGGCGGCATCGCTCCATACGGCCACATCGCAATCGAGCCGCCGCTGCCGGAGCTGAACCCGTACACTGAAAGCGCCCCGCGACCATCCAGCCGGTTTGCTGTCACCTGCTCGAACCCGCGGCCGGAGCTGGCCGTGGATGTCTCCGACGGCATCATTGACATCATGAACCGCGAATACCCGCTGGAGGAGGGCGACGAAGTCACCATCATCTTCGGCGAGCCCGAGAGCAATCCCGCCTCCATGCCCTCACAGATGCGCCGGCACCCCTTTCCGGTCGCCGTGGCGGTCGAGAATACGCCCGAATATCGGCTGATTGAAAATATTCCGGAGCTGACCGTCGAGGGCGCTCCCGCCCGACAGTTTTTAGTGGTGCCGAAGCCTGCGATCACCTCGGGCGAGCCGTTTTCCGTGCAGATCGTGGCGCTGGACGACGTCGGCTCAAACCCCGACACAAAATACACGGGGACAGTGCAACTGACGTGCACCGATGAAAAGGCGGAGCTGCCTGAAAGCGTCCAGTTCACCGAAAAAGACGCCGGTGTCAGGGTGGTAGAGGGCCTGCGGCTCAGTTCCTCCGGAGTGCATTACCTCACCGCCTGTGATATGCAGCGGGGGATCGCCGGACGCAGCAGCCCCGTCACCGCCGACGACTTCTTCGAGGGCTCCGGCGTGTTTTTCGGCGATATCCACTGCCACACCTGGCACTGTGACGGCCACGCCACGCCTGATGAGGCCTATTACTGGTCGCGGCAGGCGCGGGCGATGGACTTCGGCGCCCTGACCAACCACGTCGAGGGGGCCAAGCGCTATCACGTCGAAGACTTCTGGAAGTTCGTGCAGTGTGCCGCCAAAAAGCATCATTTCCCCGGCGAGTACGTGACATTTTTGGCATTTGAATGGGGTGGGTGGGACGTATTCGGCGACAAGTGTGTCTATTATCTCGATGACGACCAGCCGTGCTGGGGCGCCAATGATCCTGAAAGCAACACCCCACAGAAGCTCTGGGAGGTCCTGCCCGAAGGCCGCGCCATCAGCATCATCCACCACCCGAAGTTCGGCGGCCGGACCAACTGGGAATATCACGACCCGCACTTTCAGCCGCTGGTGGAAATCTACTCCAACTGGGGCTTCAGCGAAATCGGCGGGCCGTGGTGCGTCCGACAGGCCCTGGACCGCGGATACCGTATCGGCTTCATCGCCAGCTCCGATGATCACCAGGGGCAAATGGGCAACTTCGACAAGGGCGTGGCGGCTGTCATCGCCCCGGAACTGACCCGCCCGGCGCTGTTTGACAGCCTCGCCTCCCGCCACTGCTACGCCACGACCGGCCGGCAGATTCTGTTGAATATGACCGTCAACGGCCACGGCATGGGGCAGGAGTTTGAGCAGGAGGCGTCCGCAAAGCGCAAAATATCCATCCGGGCCGCAGGCACCGACGAAATCGTCAAAGTCACCCTCATCAAATCCGGCGAGGAGCTTAAAAGCTGGGAGCCTGCAGAGCTCACCTTCGAAGAGACACTGGTTGACGACACGCCGGTGGATGAGAGCGAGTACTATTACGTGCGCCTGCAGCAGCGGGATGATTCGTACGCGTGGTCCAGCCCGATATGGGTGGATGCCCAGTAAGGGAGTGACTCGGGCTGGAAGCTGAGAATTGAATGACAAATTCTCATCTGAGCCCTGCACGCGACGCAGGGCTCAGACCGAGCCACGGAGATGTAAGGAGTACATCCATGGGGCTTGTCTTATAGATGACCATGTATTTGAGAATGTGATTGCATTCCCTTTGCATACTATAAGAAAGAACCGTGGCTCGGCCTGCGATTTGCGTCGTTGGTCGCTGCAAATCGCAGGTGGGCACGCTGTTGTTGTTTGTGCCCAGCTTCCAGCCCGAGTCGATCTCTTCTGGCGATACAACACATTCGTCATGCACCGGGAGGCTCCCGGGCAAACGATCGCCCCACGGTGAGAATCTCTGTCTGGAGGACTGGATAATGCAGAAGTGGACGACGGGACTGGCGCTCATTGTGTGCTGCCTGGCCATGACGGCCGGTGTGCAGGCCCTTGAGCCAGTGATGACGGAGGGTAACGTTGCCGTCGGAAAGTTTTACACCTTCAACAGGCCCCCGATCCGCTGGTGGGGCGACCGGTACGACACACAGTGGTCGGATGGGTCGAAGCTGACGGACGAGCGTCGGGGCTTCCACGGCGGCGAATGGGTCTCACAGAACCGGTTCGTCGCCTGGAGCGGCAAGGAGCCCGTGCGGGTCACCCTCGACCTCGGAAAGCCGCGGCCCATAAAGTCCGTATCGCTCGGTCTTGCGGTTGGGCAGGAAACCCTGGGATATTACCCGCACCGTGTCGTTATCTCCACCCGGCAGACGGCGGAGGAGGACTGGAGCGTTTTCGCCCGCCTGGCACAGTTTCCACAGGAGCCCGAAGATGTGCAGAGCCGGTGGGTGACGCTTGATGGTGATGAGACCCTCGCCCGCCACGTACAGGTGCGCATTGACCTGCAGACGCCGCCGGAATACCCCAGTGCACAGATGCCCAGCAACAAGGTGATACTGGACGAGATAGAGGTTGACGGTCTCATTGAAAACGACTGGCCGATGGTGCCGGAGACCGGCTGCTTTCACGGAGCCTTTCCGGTCGCAGAGCCGAAGCCGTATCTGACGGTCGGCGCGTACGAAGAGCTGGTGGGCAAAGAGCTTTCGATGGTGCTGTGGTACCATCATTTCGGCGAGAGCTCGTACGAAAAGCTCAGCAGCCTGCGGGCAAGGATTTCAGAGGAGTACGACGGCAGCAGGTATATGTGTGTTGGATGGCTGCCGGAGATCACCTCGCAAGAGATCGCCCACGGCGCCCTGGATGAGTATCTGCGGGAGTGGTTCACCGACTCCGTGGACCCCGAGCTGCAGCACGGCATTGATGATCCGATGTGGCTGCGGCCGATGAACGAGATGAACGGCGGCTGGGCGGTATGGGGGATGGACCCGTATCATTTCCGGATGGCCTGGCGGAGGATGTACAACATTGCCGAACAGATCGGGGCGACGAACAGGCACCTGTTTGTGTGGTCACCGGCGGGCGTGGAATCGTCGGAGTTCTGGAACACGCGCGCCCGGTACTATCCCGGCGATGGCTACGTGGACTGGGTGGGCATAAGCTGCTATCCCTCCAGCCGGGGGACGCCGGATGACCCTCAGAATTACCCTCCCGCGATCATCCGGCCGCTGTATGAGCAATACGCAGACCGCAAGCCGTTCATGATCGCCGAGGGCGGCTTCGATGACAGAATTGACCGCGAGCGCTGGGTGAAAGAGTGGTTTGACTCGATCCGCCAGGAGTTCCCGATGTGCAAGGCCTTCATCTGGGAGAATCACCACACCCGCCGTATCGAGTCAGACGAGGCCGCCCTGCAGATGTACCGCCAGAAGGTGGCTGACGACTACTGGCTGGATCATCCGCTAAAGACAGAGCAGTAAAGAGGGCAGTTGGGGTGCAGAGCGATCACTGAAGTTTGATAGCTGTTCGACGTCAGGACAAATGACGGCTATATTGATAAGGGGCTTCTTTGTGGAGTGGATGCACAACACCCTGTTCCGTGGCTCGGCCCAAGGACTGCGTTGTTTGCAGTCCGAGGGTGGCGGATAGTTGCGTGTCCGCCAGCTTCCAGCCCGAGTCACCGGATAGAGGGCCGATGAGGTATCCAGCCTGAAAAAGGAATCGTCTCGGGCTGGAAGCTGGCGACAAACGCCGTCGCCACCTGCGATTTGCAGCGACTAACAACGCAAATCGCAGGCCGAGCCACGGACACGTTTGGGGTAGTTTGCGAAACTGTAAGGCCGAAGCCACGGGTGCGTTTTGCATGATTTGCCAGCAGTGCCTCATAAAACCAAAAGGAACCGTGGCTCGGCCTGAGGCGTGCATCGTGTGCACGGCTCAGGTGGGAGATTGTTGTGTATCTCCCAGCTTCCAGCCCGAGTCGATGCCCTTTGACAGTGTTTGGGAGTTTTATGAGCCACTACTACATGATTTGCCAAACTGAAAATGCGCAGGCACCGTGGCTTGTTGTGTCGTGCGTAAAAGTCCAGAGACTCAATCCAGTCACAGGGATGCAGGCAAACTGAAATGGGGAGCAGGAACCGCAGAAAGAAGTGCAGCGCCGCGTCAGCGTGCGTCCCATTTTCTCGGTGCGAAGTCTTTATACATGCCCCATCGTGAAGAAAGCAAGAGCCACCCACGCGGTGAATTTCAGCGCGGCCCCCCTACTCTTCGGCCGGTTGCGGGATCTCCAGGCACAGTGTCATCGTTACGTCATGGACCTTTTGGGCTGTGAACTTCAGCTCATCGGTGTAAACACCGGGCGCTGCATCCGCGGGGATCTTCAGGGTAAACCAGTACGGTTGCACGCGGTCTTTCTGAATGGTGTGGCCGGGGCTGCAGTCGCGGAGCCGGTAGGGGCAGTCTGGATGCTCGCGATCTTCGTCCGGCACCGGGCTGGACCGCGTGGCCGCCTGCCCGCACGTGATTAGGGGGTGTTCGATGGCCGCTTCTTCGTTCGTCAGCACCTCGGGCAAATGCACGCGGGGAGCGTGAATGTCGTGGGCGATGGGGATGGCCACGAGCTGGAAGCGGACGTGGCTGCCCGGCTCGCCCGTGAGAGTAATCTCCTGGATGAAATCGCCATCGAAGGCGTGCACGTCCGGGATGATAAAGCGGTCGGGGTCCACCCGCGCAAAGGCCCAGCGGGGCCGGTTAACATCATTTTGCGAAAGATACGAATAAGCGCGGAAGGGAGTGGCGAAGGCGCGGAAATCCTGCAGCGACTCCCGGTACTGCTGGATGTCGCCCATGATACCCTTCAGTGTATCTGGATCGCCGTCCTGTGCCTGCAGGGCCTTTCGCGAGAGGGTCTCCAGCGTCGCTCCGAGCTTCTCCAGCCGGTCAGTGGCCTCGTCATATCCCTCCAGGCCGCCGGGCACATACCTGGGGTTTATGAGCTCGACAAGCGCCTGGTATTGTTTTGAGCAGGTGCGGAGCTCGGTGACCATCTCCGAAAGAATGGGAGCCTGTGCGGCCATCAGGACCGCCGACAGCACGAAAACGGCACACAGCACGAGGACGAATCTAACGCTTTTTCCTGCCGTATTTTGGCGTATCATCTTCTCGCTTTCTGACGCGTTTTTCGTACCATACGTGCAGGCTCAACAGGAGATAGCCGCCCCCGACAAGCCCGCCGCCACAAAAAAGCAGGACTGTAAGCAATATCAGCGCTCCGCTTGAGACAATCGTCTCCTCATACATCCTGTACACCATGAGGAACGCCCAGAATCCGAAGGCGCCGCCCACCAGCGCCCCGATCATGGTCGCTACGAGGCGGGTTACGTCATGCTTGCTGTTCATCTATAACTCGATGTCCTCCATCAACCGTTGAAAATTGAGCCCGATGATTTTCTCACGGGCGTCGTCGGAAATATCGGCAAACAGCACCTGGCCGAGCTGATAGGCGATATTCAGCCATGCCACATCCGATCCAAACAACACCCGGTCTTCGCCCACCGCCTTCACAAGCCGCTCGATGCTGTGGTTGTACATCGCATAGCCGCAGGTATCGAAGTACATATTCTCCACAGGCGCGCAGATCTCGCCGATCGGATCAATGACCTCGGGTGCTGTCGCATGTGCCACGATAAACGGCATATCTGGATACTCACAGGCCAGGTCGGCGTAGCCGGGCAGGTTTTTTACATAGTGCGGCAGGTGTGAGACCAGCGGGATCCGGTGCTGTGCGCAATATTCGATGGCCGGACGGTAATGCGGGTGCTCGGGCGGTGTCTGATGCCACGCACAGTGGAACTTCAGCATCCGCGCGCCAAACTCTTCAAAGCACCGCAGCGTTTCGGCTTCGACATCATCCGGATAGTTCGGGTTGATGCAGCAGTGGCCGATGACCCGGTCGGGATAGTTCTGCACCGCAGCCGCAGTCGCCTCATTCCCCCCTTTGTAATCGCCCTCCAGCGCCTGCAGTGCATTCAATGATATCATGTCTATGCCCAGAGAATCCATGGCTCCGATGATATGGTCAATGTCATCTTCGGGGACGAAATAGCGGCTGTGAGGGCCGATGTGGCCGTGACAGTCAATCACGAGCATCCCGTCCAGATACGGCCTGATTGACTGCTGGTTGCAGACGGTCTCGCGGACCTCGGCAAAATCTATGGTGGCCACCTACCTCACCCCCGCCAGGAGACGGTCGAGGTTTTTGGCTGCAATTTTGGCCTTATGACCGTCACTGATTTGCGCACAGCTCAGCATGGTCATGGCGCTTGCGGGCGTGAACACGGGCCAGCCGGTGCCGAACAGGAAGCGCTCCGGGTGGAAATGTCCCAGCAGATGCTCCAGGCCGTTGTGAAGCTCCCACCGGCTGATGTCCAGATGCACATTCTCAAACTCCCGCAGGATCGGGTAGATGGAGCGGCTGTCCCGGTAGCCGGTGTTGCAGAAGATGAACGTCAGATCTCTGAAAGTACCCAAAAGCTCCCTCAGCGCGGGGAAGTTGGAGTACTGGCCCGTATCCACATACAGGGGCATACCGTGGTAGTGGAGGGCTTCCAGAACCGGGCCGCAGGTGAAGGCGTCGAAGTCGTAGCCGTGCGCGTACGGCGCCATGCGGGCGGCGACGGCCCCCTGCGATTTCAGCTCCCGGATATGCTCGTCCGGGGGGTCGAATTCACCGGTGCCCGGCGGTAAAAGCACCACGCAGGGATGAAGACGCGGCTGGTCGGCCACCGCCTCCAGAAGCAGCCGGTTGCCCACCCACGGATGCGTCTCTTCGGCCGCAGAGTGCCAGCAGACGGCCTCGTCAATCCCCAATCTGTCCATAT
>JBKHJK010000082.1:0-7569 GCA_046538215.1 Armatimonadota bacterium | reverse complement strand
GGATTATCCTCCTCCACAACGCCCACGACCTCGTACAGGTCCGAAAGCCGCCGCAGCGCCACCATCTTACCCGAGGCGTGTTCGTGTCCAACACCGATCTGTCCGATCCTGATTGGTTTCATCATATCTGCTTCCAATCGAAGACTATCCCGAGGGGCGGCTGCTTCTCCTCGGCGAGACGTTTGTAGATCTCCGGCGCGCTCTCGGGCGAAACGATCTCCGAGATGATGGGTTTTACCTGCAGCCTGTCTGCTGCGATGAGGGCCAGGAGCGTACGGTAGTCATCGCGCGTCGTCCAGTAGCCGGGATATGAATCGTGCTTTGGTCGCACAAAAGTATGGGCCCCAATGAGGGATACGCCAGGCTTATGGACATATTTGTAGAAATCAATATTGACATCAGAAATACGTGTGCAGCCCAGAAGACTGATGCGGCCCCGCCGCGCTACATATTTCAGAGCATCCTGAAGCGCCGAAGCGGATCCAGTCACTTCCACAATCGCGTCGGGGCCATTGCCGTACGTCAGCTCCGTGACCTTCTCGACAATACTCTCCTCATCCGGTGAAAACGCATGGTCTGCTCCCAGGGCCAGGGCGAGGTCACGGCGCTTGTTGTCGAAGTCCGAGACGATCACGGGAATGGCACCGTCAATCCTCGCCAGTTGGGTGGCAAAGATACCCAGAAGGCCCAGGCCGATCACCATCGCCGATTCGCCCAGTTGCAGCTTGAGCTTTCGGACGCCCTGCAGGCTCATCGCCGCGATGATAACGAAGGCCGCCTCGATCGTCTCGATGCGGTCATCGTCAACCACAATCACGTCTGCCGCCTCCTGAATCGCGTGGGAGCGGTGCCCGGAAAACTCCGCCAGAGCGCGGTCACCGATTGCGGCATTTTTAACTCCCTCGCCGACGGCAATGACCCGCCCGACGCCGCAATACCCCGGGCGATAGGGGAAGCCGCCGGAGGTGTTCGGCAGGTTGATCAGGTTGGCCCGCTCGGTACCGGCGCTGACCACTGTGTACTCGTTGGCCAGAAGAACTTCACCCGCTCCGGGCCGTGGAACGTCGAAGGGCTTCAAAACCGCTTTGCCCAGTGATTCGAAGACAATGCAGGAGCCTGTCATGAAAATCTCTTCCCTCTCATTTCGTTCACAGATTTCTCGAGCTGTGGGTCTCTGAGATTCAACACAGGGTCACTATGGCGCCCGCGGTGGGGCCGCAAATGCTCGGGCTCTTTCGTCGCATAGCCGCGCCGGTCATCACATGGCTGCACCCGCCCGGCGCCCCCTCCGCAACAGATACTCCGCAGTGGAGAATAACACATTACCCAAATTCCCGGTCGGTCTCCTCACGCCCTGCCCGACAGCCGACTTTCCAGCCCGGTGTTCAGCGGTCTTAAGCGTGGATTTATGCTTCGTTTATATTTGAATCCTACACTTTCGGCACCTCCATAGTCTGGGAAAAGCATTCTTACAGGTAGGATTATGCCGCATCTTCAGAGTGAGTGGAAAGTCATGTGTTTCGAGGGTTTATTCCGGCGAAGCAACTGGTATCGAAGCTGTTGCTGATTGGGCAGGAAAAAGAAACTGATGTCCGCGGGATCAGATATCGCTGGGCTCATCCACTGAGCTCCTTCAATACGAACCTCTCAGCTCTTCGGAAAAACAGGAGCTTTGAAAAACCAGCACTTTGCACCCGGATCTGAAGCATCCCACACAAAATGCATGAGTATTGTCCGGGGGTGCTTGCGGCTGTCGTCAGTCAGTCCGCTACCTGGCCCGGAGCGCGATCATCTCCACGCCGGAGGGTGCTGGCGCTTTCGATGATCACCTCGTCACCGGGCCCGTAATCGTAGATGAGCAGGCGCTTAAGCCCGTCGCCGTCGTAATCAACAAACTGCTCCCGCAGTGTATCCGCGGGGATTGCCCCTTCATACGTCGAGTCGATGTGGCAGTTCCGTCCATTTTCACAGTCGCGCAGGCGGTAGTGGACACTGCCGTCTTCAGTTGCGATGGTTTTTCCATCATAATAGTGGAAACGGTACATGCGCAGATGTGTGTCACTTGTCACAGTGTTGTCGCTGCATTCGCCGACGAATCCCTCTCCGATTCGCGGATCGAGGTTGAAGCTCAGACGACAGCCGCCCTCGACGGCCTGTGCGTCCCGGATCTGGTAGGAAGCATGACTGCCGGCGGGGTTGGTGAATGAGACGTGGCTGCTGATGAGGGCCTCGACAGACGGCGGCTCCGGCTCGATAATGACACTCCAATTGTCCCGGTCACACTCACGAATGATGCCGCGGTATTCGGGCGAATCAGCGGTGAGTTCAACATCGCCGGCACCAATCCACGATCCCCGGACGCTTACCGCCGCATCAATCGCCTCACCTCGTTGTCGCACGAACCCGAATTCGCCGTCGAAGGTGAGACCATCCACATTGAGCATCGCATTGGCTCCCGGCTGGAGTATGATCGTGTCAACAAACTCCTCACCGGTTACGCGAAGTGCAAGAGGAGCAAACTCGGCGTCGGGGTCCGCCCCCTGCACCGGGAGACGGTGAATGTTTTTGACGAAACGCTCCTGGCTGTAAGGCTCGACAACCTGGAGATACTGGCGTCTCAGGGGAGCTTCGCCCCGATGTTGTGCGATGGCCCAGGTCATCTCATAACGATCTGTACCGGCCGGGACCTTCCCCTTTGCGATCCGCAGGTCTCCTCCATCCGGGTACACGCTGGTCATTCGCATTCTCAGACCGTCCTGGCCGCGCAATTCATAATCAAGACCCCAGAGACCCTTGGGCTCCACCCGGACCGGATCGTACATCAGCGCCAGGCACGATAGCTCCGGATCTTCAGGGGCGTCCAGGTCCCCGTACTCGATGCCTTCGCCGAGAGCCGTGCCCTCGTATGGCTCCGGCTGAATGCCCACCGGCTCGGCCTCGCCATCAGGGCCGTGGAAGCTCCAGGTGTGCTCCTCTCCACCGCGGACTCGCTCACAGGTGACAGCATAAAACTCATCCGGGGAGACATCTATCAGTGCCACAAGGCGCTGCCGGAGCGCCACGGAATCCCCGTGCGGAGTGCGGCTTTCGGCCACAGCCACCCGGGCGGGCTCCGTGTCGGTAAAGGTGAGGAGACGGCCCGAGTTGAAGTTCCAGCTCCGGAGACCGGTGATTTTCGTCCCGTAATGCGTGCCCCAGTTCTTCTCCCAGTGGCTTGCGTACGTCCATCCCTCAGGGTAGCCAAGTTCGGGCAGGAAACTCCGCTTCATCCCGGTGAGCCCCCATGTGAGCATATCTGAATGCGCGTGCTGGGGCATCTGGCGGTAGCGTAGCCATACGGCCCTCTGGTCGGGTCCTGTTCCGGATCGCAGGAAAGCGTGACCGTACCCGTCGAGAATGTTACTGGGCACATGAACCTGCCAGCCGAGACGTTCACCGGCTTCCACCGCCGCCTGCTTGATTTCGGCGTCATCAATTTTCGGTAGATTCTGCCCATCGGGTCCGTACAGACACTGCGCAAAGCGTTCGTCAGCGGCCTGGCGGTAAGCGATCTTCCAGTCATTCACGCCGCACGGATATCCCTGGCGTTCAGGAATCGGGTCCGGCCGCCCCGCCTTCCCGCAATCGCCGACGACCGGGAAGGTTCGACCGATGAGCGAAAACTCCAGCGGGAAATCATACTGTCGGCGAAATTTGGGATCTTTGATGGGGGCCACGAACCGTGGCGGCTGATACTCGCCGGGATGCAGCTCGCGCATCCCATCGAGGGTCATGAACAGGTCGGCGATTTCCCGGATCTGGATATGGTTGTAGGAGGGCGATTCGTGGCCGGCGCCGTCCTTGAAATACTGGTTACTCAGGGCAAACCGGATGCCGACGTCGTTAAGCAGATAATCTACGATATCAAGGGCTTCCTCGGTGCCAAGGCCCAGCGCCATTTTCGCACACATCGATTCCTGCTGGGGGAAGTTACGGGCGACCGCATTATCCATCGCCGCCTGTGCAGTGACCCGCATTACTCCCGCGTCAATGAAGCGTCGGAAATCCTCGATGCTTTCCATCTCCGGGTGGTTGTGACGCCGCGCGAACTGCAGGAGCGCCTCATCGTCGGCGATGGCGTCGTAAATCAGGTCCCAGGCCCTCGCGCAGTCTTCCATCCGCGGGGTGTCCCAGTTCGGCTGGATATACATGAAGCTCCCCGACAGCCTGGTGAATTGGTCCTCTTCCGGTGCCCCGACGGGCCAGTTGTGGATACCGTGATAGCGCATGATGCGCTTGCGGTGTTTCAGATTCACCGACATATCCACCATCGCTTCGGCGTAGCGAAGCAGGGCGACTGCGCACTTGTGGGCATAGGTGTGGTCGCCTGTGGCCACGTACGCTTCGGCCGTCTGGAGGATTCCGGGGGTAAGCTCTCGCATGTATGCCCTGTGCTGGTGATAATAGGCGATAAAGCCCCAGCGCCACTTGCCGCCATCAGGCGCGATCACCGGCTCTACTGGCTCACATCCGAAGCCATCATCCGGAAATGGCCCGCTGTGCATGTCACCCTTGCGCCAGTCATTGCTCGGGAACCACGTCTTGCAGTTGGGGCACTGGACCTTCCAGGCGTTCTCGCCGTTGATGTCGCCGAAGATCCACGGATAGAAGGCGTCGTGCTTGTATATCTCGGTGCCGCAGACAGGACAGCCCTTTCCGACCGCCCGGTTTGCGTCGAGGCCTGGGAGCGTGAGGCCGCCGGTGCGCGGCACACACGGACCGGGCACGATATGGTATATGTCCTCGTCTGAGGTCTCTTTCCACCGCTTTGCCCGAGCGGCCGGTGAGCCGTTTTCGCGAAGCCGTTTCAGGTCCTCCGCACTGTGCAGCGTCCGCCGGGTTTTGACACGCTGCAAGCCCGGGTCGTCCATCGGCCACATTCGCGGCAGAGCTACATTTTCATACTCTCGCGGCTCAAATGCCTCGCTCCACGCAAGCACCTGCAGCGGCATCTCCAGATCTCCGGCCGCACCCGAAAACTGCAACGTGGCGTCACCCGGACTCAGAACCCGGAAATAGTATCGCTGGACGGAATCCTGGTCCCACCGGTCGAACAGTTCCAGCGTCGCCGGTACCTGTACGTCCGGCTCACCCGAACCTTCCGGCTGTTCAAGCACGATTCGGATCTGCTGGCCCGGAAACATCCACATCGGTCTGTCGAGAACCTTCAAATCTGCGCCCGCAATTGAAGTCTGCAGTGCAAAAAAGGCTGCTATGATCATACACAATCCGACGGGTTTCACACGGTTTGCTCCCCTGAGTTGACGGATAGGCTATGCCGTGAAGTTATCATCTCAATACATTGTCCTGTCCATGACTACTTTCCGCAAGCACAGGCCAACTCCCTTCTCTATTCATCGCCCTGACCTCTCGCATCTTTTGGACGAGTCAAAGTGAGATGGTTGCTACCTTTGTTTCGATGCGTAGGTGAAGGGATGGCGTGCCCCGTACTGCAGCCCGTACAGTGGCGCGCCTGGCGGCCCCTCGCTGCATTTACGTGCAAATTGCTGTGGCGTCAGACAGCCGGAGAGCTCTGCAGACGGTGATATTGTACTCAAACACGGATAGACCGCACCTTCGGAAACTCCGTACTTCCGGGTGGCCGCGGCGGCCGTGCGACCGGCTTCGACTTCCCCGGAGAGCCCAATTGATCTGCTACTCACTCTACCGCCTGCCACTCATGAAAGCATCCTCTTTTACGTCTGTATTCTATCAGTATCCTCTCACTGCCGCCGGTCCCGTTTTGCGGGGGCAGGTCGCCTGCTCATCGGCCAGAATTGTTTTGATAACGGAAGGATATTGCGGTGCGGAGGGGAAAATTATACATGGATATGGAGTCAAATCGTGAGCTTCGGGGAGGACGAAAATGCGAACAAAAAGAGCATTCACCCTCATTGAATTGCTGGTGGTCATCGCGATCATTGCGATACTGGCGGCCATCCTGTTTCCTGTGTTCGCACGGGCGCGGGAGAAGGCGCGGCAGTCGAGCTGTCTGAGCAACGTCAAGCAGATAGCACTGGCCTGCCTGATGTACTCGGAGGACTACGACGAACTGTCTCCTGCCGCCCTGTATTGGCAGGGACCGTGGTGGGGCGAGCTCCTTATGCCGTACATGAAAAACGAGCAGATCCTGGTGTGCCCCACAATGAAGCAGTACGATGACAGTCGGTGTCCCATGGATAACCTCGGCTACAGCTTCAACACCGGTATGGGCTACTGGATCGGCCATCCTGATCGCGTAAGCCGGGGACATCCCTATGTGCCGGTGGAAATTGCGGGGGTCATCTATCCATCCCAAACACCGTGGGTGATGGATGCGTGTATGTGGCTCAGTTCGCTTCCTGACCTGAAAATCTGCTACTATGCGCTTCCCGCTTACGCCCGGGACGAGTGCATCCCCTGCTGGCCGGATGCCCACAACGATGGCCGGAACCTGGCCTTTGTGGACGGTCATGCAAAGTGGTACAAATGGGGCCCGTTTAGAGACGTGAACTGGGGCGGCGACCTGTACTGGTACGGCTACGATCAGGCGTCGCGATACGGCAACTGAGACTGACCGTTGTGGCCCCAGCGTACCGACCCATGTCTGCAGGCGGCTGCTGCAGTCAGCGCGCCGTTATCTGCACGCCTCAGGCAGTGTGAAGATGTGGATGGCAATACCCCGGCGGGGCAATGAAAGGAGAGGGGGGAAGTGCCCTCTTCAGCCATGCGTTTGCGTATGGCTGCCCGGCGCCGGGGGCCTTTTTCGTTGCCACACTCGTGCCGGGAGGCGGAAAAATGCGCATTCTTATCGTATTGCTGTGTGCGGTCCTGGTATTGACCGTCCTGTCACACTCCGCAAGAGCGGCAGAGTACTATCTGTCCCCTGACGGGGATGATAACGCCGTCGGAGACCGTGATAATCCGTGGCTGAGTATCTCCAGAGCCAATGAGACCCTCGAGCCGGCAGATACAGCGGTATTCCTGCCGGGAGATTACACCGGCACCATTGAACCTCAGAGAAGCGGGACGCCGGATGCGCCGATCACCTACCGTTCCGCCCGGCCGTGGGCTGCCCGACTGGTGGCTGACGGCGTCTCGATGCTGATGAAATTCAACGGCCACGAGCACATCATCATCGAGGGGTTTGAGGTTGACGGTCAGGGGACGAGCGGGTGGTTTGACATTGCTGACTGCCACTACCTGACCATCCGCGGCTGCACCATGCGCCGCGCCCGCCCGACGCTGTCCATACGCAACTGCACCCACATCAAGCTGCTGGACAATGTGTTCAGCAAAGATACTGCCACCGGCGACACCCTCCGCCCGCTCAACTGCTCGCAGATGCTGATTGAGGGGAATTCATTCACCAGGGTGGGTCACTGCCCGCTGGTTTTGCAGGAGATGGTGGAGAGTGTGGTGCGTGGCAACGTGTTTCGCGCCGAATGGGGCCGCAACTATTCGTTTTGGGCCTCAGGCCGGCTTCTGATTGAGGGCAATATCATAACCCGTGCGCGCGACAGTGCGTGGTCGGCGGATCCGGTGGCTAAG
>JBKHJK010000081.1:0-7589 GCA_046538215.1 Armatimonadota bacterium | reverse complement strand
GATACGCCGTGGCTGATTCTGTGGTTCTCGCCGAGGGTCTGAAAAAGACATACGGCGGCGCGGTCCCGGTGGAGGTGCTTCACGGGATTGATCTTGTGATCGCCGAAAGCGAGCTTGTGTCTATCGGCGGACAGTCAGGCTCCGGCAAGTCCACGCTTTTGAATATCCTCGGCGCCCTCGATCGGCCTACCGAGGGGACCGTGCAGGTGGCGGGGCTGGACCTGAAGAGCGCCACCGACGATGAGCTGGCGGACCTGCGCAACAATGCCGTCGGCTCCATCTTCCAGTTCCATTACCTGTTGCAGGAGTTTACCTGCCTGGAAAATGCGCTGATGCCCGTGGCCATCCAAAAGGGCGAACCCGATGCAGAGGACGTGGAGCGGGTGACGGAGATGCTGCAGCGTGTCGGTCTCGGTGAGCGGCTTCACAACCGGCCGTCCATGATGTCGGGTGGCGAACAGCAGCGGACGGCGATTGTCCGGTCGCTGGCAAACCAGCCGCGGCTGGTGCTGGCCGATGAGCCAACCGGAAATCTCGATGCCAGGACCACGGAAGACGTCTTCGATCTGCTGCTGCAGATGAATGAAGAGACCGGCGTCGCCTTCATCATCGTCACCCACGACGATTCTCTCGCCCGGCGTGCCAGCCGCTTTTTGCGTATCGAAGATGGCTCTCTGCGGGATGTCTCGGACGAAGAGCTGTAACGGCCTACTTACTGCCCCGACCCGTTATGAACTTCCACATCAGCGCCAATGCCCTGCGGTAGCCGGTCAGGCCCACACCGCGCCCCTCGAAAGTGTTTCTGTGCTTCACATCCTGCAGGTCGCGCTTCTCGGGCGGTTCCGGCTCTTTCTCCGGATGCCCCACCGTGATCATCCCCGGCACGATGTATCCCTTCGGTATCGAAAGAAGCTGACGGATGCGCTCGGGCGAAAAGCCGCCGATGTAGCAGGTGCCGAGGCCGAGGTCTGTCGCCTGAAGCATCATGTTCTGCGCCGCCAGCAGGCAGTCATCACGGGCGTATTCGGAGGTCTTTTTGGCACACAAAACAATGACAGCGGGCGCCTGACGAATCTGTGGCCACGAAACACCGATGGCTCTGGCGTTGTCGGCGATTTTTCCACGCACCTGTGTGTCGGTGACAACGATGAATTCCCATGGCTGCATGTTCAGCGCACTGGGCGCCCACCGCCCGGCCTCGCAGATCTGCATGAGATGCTCATCGGACACCGGCTCATCAGTGTACGACCGCACGCTTCGGCGCTTCTTGACCAGTTCTGCAAACTCCATCGCTTTCACCCGAAACATACGACATTGACACTCTGGCTTATGGGCATCAACCAGAGCGCGGTACCGCTTCTGCACTGTTTTCTGTGTTATTCAGGCGCGGCGAGGGATATCAGCCCGCGCTCGGTGAAGCGGTAGGTGTGATAGGGCTGGCTGCAGGCGGGGATCTGCCCCATCGAGAGGCTGATGGTCAGGTCCTTCGGGTACAGCATCGCCGAGTGCAGATTCATGTACTCAATGGGCACGCCCCCGGCCCCGGCGAAGTTCATTGAGCGGTCAATGTCGCCATAGTTTTTCCGGATCAGCTCTTCAATGCGCAGGTAGCGCGAACACCAGATTTCAGCCATCTCCCCGTGTCCCAGCTTCAAAAAGCTGTTGGTGCCGATGACATAGCCGTCTTCAGCCCATCGCACCGCCACCTCGTTGTGGTCATATTCCACTTCGGCCGCATTCGGGGGCGATCCACCGGCGATCATCATCACCGTGCCGCACGCCTTTGGAGTGTTGCGGATGATCTCAACGCCCTCCTCGACGGTGGTCGCATACTGGGCGATCTTCCGGAGCATGAAGCATGTGGACAGGCCGTCCAGAGAGGCTTCACCTTCGTAGGCGCTGTTATTGGAGACCACCAGCCCGGCGGCGTTCATGGCGGTCCACCCGTTGATAATCCCCGCCCACGAAACTGTCAAAAACGGCAGGCCCTCGTCGGGGTAGTAGCAGAGAATAACAGCCGCGTACTCGGAGGCGCCATTGTCTATGAAGTCGAGGTTGCGTCCGGCGATGAGCTCGCCGGTTTTCGTGGCGGGTCCGAAGGCGGCGAAGGAGGAACACATCGGCCACAGCGCGCGCTGGACGTCGCCGAAAAGCTGCAGCGCCACAATCTCGTCGTAGGGGACGCCCGCGACCCTGCTGAGAGCCTTGAGTTCCGTGCGGAAGGCCTCCGGCAGATACATCTCCATCACCATGGCGCCCTCGAGCAGATCGTTCAGGCTCTCTTCGTCCGCCGCCGCCATGTTGTGGAGGACGTCATCCACCACCCTGCGCACCTTTTGTCGCGCCAGGAGACCGTGCTGTCGGCCAAGCTCTTCGGGGCTGCCTTTGAGGTGCAGGACCTGGTAGCCGTCGAGGATTCGCAGCGAGGCAGGCTCTTGGAAATTCCATGCAGCAGGAGAAGTCTGAGCCTGTGCCGGGCTCAGGCAGGGCAGTGAGAACCCCGCAATGCACCACAGGGCGCACAGCAGGAATATGCGAGCGGAGTATCGTGTCCGTGCCACCTCATACCTCCGGCTCGGTGGTGAAATGGAGTCGGTCAAGCGGCGCGGATTCAGCAGTGGCCGATATTTCCAGCACATGCCACCGCTCCGTCACGCGCCCCAGGCTCAAACCGTCCTGCGGATCAATATTGAAGGGGCCCTTGCCGTCGAAGCTCAGCTCGAGACCCGGTGTAGCCGGCTCGGTTTTCAGGCGCCATGCCCGGGTGGGAAGGTATATGACGAAGCGGGCGGTGTCACCCTTCTGGAGCTTTACATCACGCCACCGCAGCGCTCCGGCGACGGGGGCTTCAGACAGCGTGCTTTGTTCGATGTCGAGTGCACCTGCAGAGATGCTGAAGCCGCCGTGTTCGGCGCGGCTTTTGACGGTCTGCTTCAGTCCGAACAGGAAATCGGCCGGTGAGGTGCCGGGGGCGTTGTCAATCGTCTCCTGCAGGCCCTGTTTGCCCAATGCTGCCTGCACCCACGTCATGAAGCCGAGCCAGTAGCGCATGGAGAGGTCACCGGTCCCGGCGATATGCGACGAATCCGGACCCTTCTCAAACCACAGGGCCATATCGGCGTAGCAGACGTCGGCGAGGTAGGCAGCGGCATCAAACTCCGCGTTGTCGCCCCAGAGCTTGTCGAGCGTCTTCCGGGCGGCTTCATCGGGCCAGGGAACCATGGCCACGGCCCCGGCCTCTTCAGCCAGCCACTGGATGAACAGACGCTCGCCCCACAGTCCGCTGGCATAATCCTCCGGCTGTACGTACCGTCCCACCGGGGGGAGCACGAGATGGCCGTATTCGTGGGCGAGCTGCCGCGCCCATTCCACCGGCGCCCGCTCCTTTTGCGCGGAATACAGGTAAATGGCACTGTGATACGCCTCCGCCCCCGGCGGCCCATCTTCCAGCAGATACGCCTCTGTGGGGCCGTCAACCGGGCTGCTTTTGCCCAGATATGTGTCGAAATACGCATAAGCACGCAAAAGTAAATGCATGAGCTTCGGTGCAAGTTCGCTGTAATCGGTGCGCGTGGGGCTGATCAGCCTTGAGCGGTAGTGCAGGAGAAAACGCATGACCATCCTGTCGGAGTCTTCAGGGAGACTGTAGCCGTATGTGGAGCGGTTGAGCAGGCTTTTGGCCTTCCCCCCCGAAGCGGGCACCTCCACCTCCACGGGATCTCCCTCGCGGTTCATCTTCTCATGAAAAAGCAAATCATCGGTGTAGGCGATCTCTGTCACACGCCTGCCGTCAGGACAACTCAATAAACAGCGATCAACGATGAATCGCACGGGGCTTAAGCCGATGTCCTGGCACGCTATCCAGCGCGGGAAGGGACCCTCATAAAACAGAGCCTGGAGGTGTTTTTCGGCGTAGTCGTGCTTCGACTTGCGGCGCAGCAGTTCGCAGTAGGCGTGTATCGCGTCTTCGGGCCGCTTTTGCAGCTCGTAGATGTAGCCAAGATGCGCATACAGGTCGGCGTAATTCGGGGCGATCTCCTTCGCCCTGAGGAGCTTCTCTTCCGCCGCTTCGAGCTTTCCATCCCTGGCAAGGGTTCGCGACTCCTTCAAAAGCTCCCAGAGCAGGCCGTTGGTGTCTTCGGCCATGGCGGGTACAGCCGCGACTATCACGAACATCGTCAGCAAGGCCAGGACCCTCAAACGCATCGGGTGTCTCCCTTTCCGCACGCTTCGCTCGCTGCCGGTCTATGGCCCGGAGCTGTCGGCCGGGTTTCACTGCTCATCGTCTTCTTCATGATGGCAGATGAAACGCTCGACTACTTCATCGGGCAGGTGCTCGCTGGTGCGGTCAATGAGCATCTGAACGAGATGCAGAGAGTTGCTTTCGGGGCAGTGCCATATCCGGCCCCGGATCCGGTCGGCAAATGGCACTTCCGCAAACCGGCAGATGGTCCGGAAGAGCTTCTGGTGCGCCCACAGGCGTTGTGCCGTCACTGCCAGGCCCTGATGGCCACGGATTTCCGTCTCTTCGATTTCCGGCTTCGCACGCTTCAGGCCGGTGCCCATTTCCTCCTCAGCCCACTCTCTCAGCGTCATATCCTTCAGGACGACGTTGGCCGGGGCCCAGCGACCGAGGGTCAGCTCTTCAGGCTTCGCTATATTCTGCAGCATGATACTGCGGGCGTCCTCGGCGGCTGCATCGCGTTTGAAGGTGAGCTGTATATGGCCGGCCATTAGCTTTGAGGCTGTCATCTCAAAGCCTGTGGGGGTTTGTGCGTCAAAGCTCCATGTCGCCCACCGCACCCACTCGCCCGAGCCGTGATCCTGGATGCTGCTGATGATCCGCTCGGCGATGGCCTCACCATCCTCGTCTTCCTTCGCTGTGACCTGTGTGATGACAGCGTGGCGGCAGTCGGAGCAAAACCATGCCGCCCCATGGCCTCGCAGGTCTGACTCTGGGTTGAACCACTCAAAGCAGCGGAGGGACTTTTTCTGCATCTTGCGCTTGCTGACGACCTGGGCATCTTCGTTTATCTCGATCTCCGGCCCGCCCTTTTCGCCCTTTTTCAGCTTCTTGAGATAGTCGTCAACCATCTTCTCCAGGTCAACGAAACCGTCCTCATAGGCCCATTTCATCTCGACTCTGGGAAGCTCGGAATCCTCCACCCGGAGGTACCCCTTGGTACTTCCCTTGCCGCTGACGGCGGCGATATCCCAGTCGGCCGGGACGGTCATCTCAATGCCCTGCCAGCCAATCCGGTGCCATTTGCTTGCCATAGGTTTTGTCATAACAAATCAGTCAAATCGTATGCTCTGTCGGTCAATGTAGATTGATTGCAAAATGCCGAGTGCGACGAAATTCACCAGCATCGCGCTGCCGCCGTAGCTGATAAACGGCAGTGGAAGTCCCTTTACCGGCATCACTCCAAGCGTCATACCGATGTTGACGGCGATATGGAAAAAGAGCATTGCCACAATGCCGGCGGCCGCCAGGCGCCCGAAAAGGGTCCTGGCAAGCGCGCTGATAACCAGCCCCCGCCACAGAACAGTCCCGAACAGGATCAAAACCGCCACCGTGCCCACAAAACCGGTTTCTTCGCCGATGACGCTGAAGATGAAATCGGTTTCCTGGTCGGGCACGAACGAGAGCTGGCTTTGCGACCCCCGCAGCAGGCCCTTGCCGGTGAGGTGCCCCGAGCCGATGGCGATGAGCGATTGTTCAAGCTGCCAGCGTTGTCCGGGATCAGCTCCCTCCGCATCAAGAAACGCCGTCAGCCGCGCCTTTTGATGCGGTTGTATCAACCCGAAACCCCATGCGGCGACAAAGAGCATCACAAACGCGAACGCAAATGCGCCCAGATGTACCAGCCGGGCCCCAAAAACATAGCAGATGATGCCCCAGATGAAAACCAACAGTACAGGAGTGCCGAGATCCGGCTGGAGCAGAATCAGCACAGAGGGCACCACGGCGTATGCCAGCGACCTGGCGAGCAGCTCAAAGTCCACTACCTCCCGCTCCCGGGAGGAAAGATACGCCGCCAGCAGCAATATCACCGCAAGCTTGGCGAGCTCGGCAGGCTGGATGTTCACCGGCCCGACACTCAACCACCGTTGCGTCTCTCGGACCAGAGACCCGATCACCAGCACCAATATCAGCAGCAGCAAGACGCCGACGTAAAATGGCCACGAAAGCTGCTGCAGCCGCGAGTACTCAAAGGACGCCACCAGCACGAAAGCGACCAGGCTCAGCACCACCCAGATGCTCTGGGTTGCCATCCTGCTGGTCGGAGAACTGCCCTGTACCGTAAGCTGTGCACGGGTGGCGCTGTACACCATTACCAGGCCGATGACTACGAGAATCAGCACCGCAGTCATCAGCTTCCAATCGGCACGCGCGAGCCGGGAATTGAACAATCCGTCTCTCCTTTTCGGAGGTATGTGGCGCGGTAATAGTCAGGAGAAGTATATCACAATGCCGCCCCTGCTGGAAACTGCCCGCAGCCCACTATGCCGGGACCAGTTGCCGTAACAGGCTTCACTGTGCTACACTTATCCCGTTACTGATACGTATGTCAAATCGTATTTGTGACGCACTGCTTCCCTCCAATGTTTCGCATCTTCAACATCCGTGCCGACGCCGGGGAGCGATGACCTGTGCTGCCGTGGGTGGCAGAAATAGCAATTGATATCGGAACGGCCAACACGCACGTGGCTGTCAAGGACGGCGGCGAGGTCGTTCGCGAGCCGTCGCTGGTTGCGTACGCTGAGAGCGGTGGACACCCGACCGCTTACGGGACCGAGGCGCAGCAGATGCTGGATCAGGGCGTTTCGGATGTTGAAGTGGTGCAGCCGATTATTGACGGTATTGTCGCCGATCACAACGCAGCAGCCGCCATGGTGCGGCACTTCATCCACAAGGCGCTGGGTCGCCGGCCGCTGTTCAATCCGCTCGTCGTTTCAGCACACCCGAGTGCGGCAACCCCGGTGGAAAGAAGAGCCCTGAGACAGCTTTTGAGGGCTTCTGGCGCCGGGCGGGTGGTCACCATCCAGAAATCGCTCGCCGCCGCAATCGGTGCCGGCCTGGCCATCGATTCAGCCGACAGCCAGATGATCATAGATATCGGCGCGGGAACCACTGACGCGGCAATCGTCTCCATGGGGATGACCTCTGACGCAATCTCCAGGCCGCTGGGTGGGCAGTACCTCGATGAAATGATCGTCCGCGGTGTGAAACGCCGCAATAACGCTGACATCGCCCGGCATGATGCGACAGAGCTCAAAATCGCCGCCGGGGCGATTGGCAACAGCTTCTCCCCGGAAAACGGGAATTTCTCGGCACGCGCCGACGATCTGCGCTCACTGGGTGTGGAGATCGAACAGATTCCGATTGTGCTGACCGAGGCGGCCGATGACATCGCCGATGAGCTATCGTGGATGCTGGAATGTCTCCCGGCCAAAGTCCGCGGCTATATTGCCTCTCAGGGCGCAATGATGAGCGGTGGCACCACGCTGCTGCCCGGCCTTTCGGATTATATCGCCAGCCGCATCGGCATTCCCATTTCTCGGGCCTCTGATCCAATGGCCTGTAC
>JBKHJK010000080.1:0-7591 GCA_046538215.1 Armatimonadota bacterium | reverse complement strand
CCGGTTCGCCGAACTCCATCCCACCAATGAGGTGGAAGCCGACACTGCTCTCGCTAGCCGACTCCGACTCGGTCCGTCCCCCTGCGCTTGCTGTCAGATCGGCGTCTGCATCGTAGTAGCCGATACCCGCGCCATAATAGCTGTTGCTCATGGCGCCGTTTTCATCCTCAGGACGCTGCAGGAAAGTGTACGACAGGCTCATCAGGTCTGCATCCAGATTGACGTCTACAGCCACACCCTCGACCATCTCTGTCCAGCCCTTGTCATGTGAGCTGTAGTCGAAGCTGAACATGCTGTTGGCCTTCATGTAATCGACGCCAAAGCCGAGATCGGAGTCCAGATCGCCGGCATCCACCCATCCGATGCGTCCGCGGAAGCAGGCCTCATCCTGGGCGAATGCGAAACTAGCCACCAGAAGAACCATCAGACTGACAAGAAGTACTTTACGCATAATGCTTTGCACCCTCCATTTGTGTGTGATTCAAAGACTGTCAATTGTTTTTGTCCTGCAGTCAATACCGTTCCAAGTTTACCCAGTCGGACCTTAAGAGGCCTAAGTAATCCCCCCCTTGGTGTATTTTCCCCGGAATAATCTTTTACCGCTCTTTCTTTACGAACACCATGTTTCCCTTCATCTGTTGGAAATATTCCAAAAATCTTCTTTCATGGCGCTTTGTCCGGGGTATTTTCATGCAGGAGACGGACCCGAGCGACATCAACAGCGGCCGGTCCTGCCGGATGGTATGTTAGAACCCTCCCGTGGCGGTGAGGAAGATGCTGTCATCGGCGTCACCTTCGGCCTCCATCCATGCTGCATCAACATGCAGGGTGCCGAGTTCAAAGCCTGCACCGGCGCTCATCAGGCCCCGGTCCTGAATGCCGCCCCGAATGGTGAAGCCGAGGGCGAGCGGATATTCGATACCGGCGCGGAAGTCGCTGTTGCTCTCGTCGGTGATGTCGAGAAGATCAACGGCCACCGTCCCGAGACCACCCAAACCTGCCGACGCTCCCACATCGAAATACGGCCCATCGGCGCTCTCACCCGTAATGTCACGGGCGACGGCTCCGGCTCTGAAGTCCACAAGCACATCAGGCAGATTCCACATCCCGCCGGCGTTGAAGGAGGTATCAGCGCCATCATCAAGCACTGAAACGCCCCAGCTCATGTCGGACGAGACGACCGCATTACCGAAGCCCACGGCCCAGGTGTCATCATCACCATCGTAATCGGTGTATCGGCCGCCGACGCCGAGACTCGAGCCGGTTGAAGTCCCTGCGATGTTGAGGGAGTGCAGCTCCATGTCGCCGTCAATATCGGTGGTTGCGGAGGCCTCAAAATTCCAGGGCTTCATGCCCATGACGTCGCCGAGGCCGATGTCGAGCTGTCCCAGGCCCGCCGGATTGAGGTCTATGGCCCCACTGTCATCGGCCAGGGCAATACCGGCACCACCCAGCGCCATATAGCGGGATGTCTGGGCGAGACAGAGCGAACTGGTGAGGGCGAGCACAACAACGATAGCACATGTCATATAGATTCGATACATGAAGATCTCTCCAATCTGCTGGCTGTGTCTCAACGGGAGGAATGGGTGACCACCCGCTGCCGTCTGTAACATATCATTCTCCACGTGGCGTCGCAAGTCTGAAAAGTGCTTCGGCCAGTGCAGAGCGATCACCATAATAGTATGACAGCCCGTGGGCTGAAAAGTATCAGCTTTTTGCTCCTGCAGCGTGCATGCACAGCAGACAGGTCTCAGGTGCCGCACCCGCGAATAGTATCACGGCCGCCGTTTTGCCGTCTCAAAATCTATCCAGCAGGAGATAATCATGGAAATAACGCGAGACATCTTCCGCGCTTACGACATCAGGGGTACTGTTGGTGACCAGATCACCCCGGAGGTCTTTTACACGATCGCCCGGGCCTACGCGTCTCATTTCGAGGCACCATCTGAAAAGACGGTTATCGTGGGCCGCGACCTCCGCGAATCGTCTGAAATGCTGCAGGACAGTGTTACTGAGGGATTGGTGGACAGTGGATGTCATGTCATAGATATAGGGCAGGTTCCGACGCCGCTGCTGTATTTCGCCATCGGGCACTGGAATGCCGATGGTGGCCTTGCGGTAACAGCGTCACACAAGCCCCCGGAGTTCAATGGCATGAAGCTCAGAGAGGGCGAATGGCCCTTTTTCGGCGACGACCTGCAGAAGCTGTATGAGGAAAGTGTCAACCGCGATTTCGTCTCCGGAAACGGGCAGGCCGAGCAGCGGGATATTTACCCCGATTACTTCACAATCGCTGCCGGACGCTTCGACCTGCAGCGGCCGGTGAAAGTCGTGCTGGACCTGGGCAACGGCGCCGGCACCCTCACCGCGCCACGCCTGCTCGAAGACATCGGTGCCGATGTTGATGCGATGTTCACCGACCCCGACGGGACCTTTCCCAACCGCCCTCCCGATCCGCTGAAGATTGAGAACATTGCGGCACTCGCACGGCGCGTGAAGGAGACTGATGCCGAGCTGGGGATTGCCATTGATGCGGACGGCGACCGGGTGGCGGTGGTTGATGACCGTGGCGAGATGATCTGGCCTGACGCATACGTCCTGCCGATCTGCCACAGGATCCTCGACGAGGGATCGGCGACCTTCGTGACCGAGGTCCGTTGCTCGCAGTCGCTCATTGATGACGTCGAAAGCCGCGGCGGGACGATGGAGATGCGGGCGTGTGGATATCCCTACATCCTCGACGGCATGCGGGAGACCGGTGCGGCGATGGGGTTTGAGACGACCGGCCACTGTTATTTCGCCGATCCGTACATAAAATTCGATGACGCTTCCTTCGCCGCCGGAAAGCTGCTGGAGGCGCTGTCGGCGCTGGATCGCAATATCCGGCAGATCGTCGGCGACGCCCCCACCTACTACACGGCCGATGAACAGCGGATGGAGTGCCCGGATGAGCACAAGTTCGAGGTCGCCGACCGCGTGGCCGAGATGTACAGCGACCACGAGATGCTGACGGTTGACGGCGCGCGTATTCTCTTCGACGACGGCTGGGCTCTCATTCGCGCTTCGAATACCGGTGCGGAGCTGGTGATGAGGTGGGAGGCCGATACACCGGAGGGCCGTGACCGCATCGGTCAGGAGCTCCTTGAGCGTGTCCGGCAGGCTCGTGACACGCTCATGAAAGACTGAGAGAGAAACGTATGAAACGGATACTGCTACTTGCCATCACAATCGGGCTTTCGATATCAGCCACCTGTGCCGCGGATGTGCCGACACCCGGCGCAGATGGCCCCGGCCCGGCCTGGCTCACTCCCGCAATACAGGCTCCCGGCGTTGAACATCATGTCTTCGACAGCGACGCCATCGGAGCGCCTGTCAGCTACCACATCTACCTGCCCGAGGTGTATCAGCAGGAGCCGGACCGCCGCTTCCCCGTGCTCTGCTGGCTCCACGGCACGCTCGGGGGGCTGAAGGGCATTCGGCCACTGGCGAAGCATTTCGGCGATGCGATGGAGCAGGGCCTCATCCCCCCGATGCTCATCGTCTTTGTAAACGGACGGCGCGCGCTCATGTGGGTGGATTCCAAAGACGGGAAAACGCCGGTGGAGACGATGATTCTGGACGAATTGATACCCCATATTGATGCAGCCTTTCGGACTATCGCCGCACCCGAAGGTCGCATCGTCGAAGGATTCAGCTCGGGCGGATATGGGGCAATGCGGTTTGGGCTGGGTCATCCGGACATCTTCGGCGCTGCCTCGAGTTTTTCAGGCGGCCCTCTGCAGCGAGAGTTCACGTTTGCGCCCAGGGTTCCAGAATCATCAAGGCGGTGGGTGCTCAGGAAGATCTATGGCGACGACCACGAGTACTTCACCGCCCTCAGTCCCTGGGAGCTGGCCGCCGCTAATGCCGAGAGCCTCCCTGATGATTTCCCCCTGCGGGTGGTTATCGGTGGAGACGACGAGATGCTGGCGGTGAACACGAAGTTCGACGTACATCTCACTGAACTTGGCATCGCCCACGAGTTCATTATCCTGCCGGATGTCGGCCATGACACCAGAGCGGTCCTGCAGGCGATGGGGGAGGAGGGCTGGGAGTTTTATCGCCGGGCCCTGCAGGATGTGCAGCCGACAGACGGAGGACCCGGCGCAAAGCCCCTTGTGTCTTTCAGCCCGCGTCATTGATGAGGTGACCATGAGTGCGTTTGGGGGTACCTGCTGGATCCTGCGTAACCGAAGGATTACAAAGGGTGCGTGGTCTCAGAAACTGGCCTCTATTGTGACAACGTTTGATACGGGCCGCATTTCGCCAGGGGTGAGCTTCCAGATCTGAAAAGCCAGAGGCCAGGTGCGGTCCGGTCGGGCTGCTTCCGGGTCATTGGCGATTCGGAGGTCACTGTCCGAAGGGACGTTGATGGTACGCCTATATCCGGACTTAACATTTCCGGAAAGGATTCTGCGCCCGGCTCGACGTCCCGTTTCCCAGTACTTAAAAGGTGCGTATCCCACCCCATGAGCGACGAATCCATCATTGACCGGCTCAGTCATACTCCCTATGCGAAGGGTGTCGGTCGAATACAGTGCCGCCGCGCCGATCAACCACTCTATGTTATCGCCCCAGTAGTCGTACTCTCCGACTGCGTTGTCGAAATTCTCTCCATCATCATCCTGCCGCAGGTAAAACACGTAGTCATCTTTCAGGTCGAATTCCACATGTTGAGCGATTTCCCTGGCAATCCACTTCATATCGCCCTCGGTCGAGTAACCATAGACGATTCTGCATGCGCGCAACTCGGCAAGCGAGGGTCGGGCCGGCCATTTGAAGTGCACTTGCAGGTCGTACCCATCCTGCTGAATATCCGTGATTTCGGCCTCCTGGTAGCTGAATAGCACCGCACCCGCCTGATATCCAAACCACCAGTAGGCTGCACCACCGAGGCCGGCAATCCCAACGAAGACCAGCGGGCCGAGCCACGCAATACGGGGGATCGAAAAGCGGCGGCGGCGTGATGCGGGCTTCGGCGCCCTGAGGTGGGCTGTCAGATTTGCTCCACACTCCATGCACTGTACGTCCGTCTGCAAGACCACTTCGCCGCATTGCGGGCATTTCTTTTCCTCACTTTTTCCCATCTACTGTCCCCCCAATACCCAGGTCCCCTGTGGTGCCATAACCTCGTCCGCTTGCCCCGGTGCTGAAAAAGCGCGCGTGTTAACAGCCTGTCACATTCTATATTTTTCGTGCAAATAGAATACTTTTACGCCAAATGCCTGTCAAATCCAGACATTGTAATACTCCCGGGCTCACCCGCGTGCAGCAGCGACATCAGCGGAGGCTGTCGAGACAATCCTGTGCCTGCTGGATGACGATCTTTTCGGCCTCCGGCTTGAGCTTCAGTTGCTGGCAGTAGCGGTTCGAAGAATGGACCTCGTACCCGCCGAAGGGTATTTCGGCGGCGGTTGGAATATAGGCCGCACAGCCGTGGACAGTGCCAAGAACCGGATGGCGCTCAAAGAAAGACCGGTCAGCGGTATTCAGCGCGTATTCGTAAAAGACCTCCCCAGCGAGGCCGACAATCGCGTGTGAGCCCAGGCTGATGGTGCGAATGCAAATGCCAGCTATGAAGATGTCGCGCCCGGTGCGGGACACTAATCAAGAGCCCCTATCAGTATCGTCTGCTTGCCCTGACGGCGCGGCTCTCTGTATATCCGAAAAACCATCCAGCCATCAACCCCAGGCAGACTGTCTTGCGCTCACTTTCTGACGATGATATTATCCAAAAACATAGTGTCATAAGCGTTGTTGGCGGCAGATTGTTTTGGGAGGGAGTCTGTCCTGAAGAATAACAGTGGCATGGTCGCCTATATTCTCGCCGGAGTGTTGTTGTGTGTCTACACGGGCGCGGGGCACACTGACTTCGTCATCATTCGACCACCCACCGATGATGCCAGTGTGACGAAGCTGGTGCCCTCCTACACCGACGACAACAACCTTTACGTCGGCGGAACGAGTGCAGATACGGCGTGGCGGTCACTGATCCGCTTTGACACCCGTGACAGTCTGCTGGACGGCAAAACACCCCAGGCGATCCAGGTGTACCTCGACCTGAACTACATTGATTTGGGCTCAGGCGACCCGGTGTGGGCGATTGATCTTTACCGTGCTGAAACGGCATCATGGACTGAGGATGGTGTCACCTGGAATACGCAGCCCGGAACGGTGGGTGATCCACTTGACACCTACACCTGGAGCGGCGGTGAGACCGAAGGCGACACCCTCACATGGGACATTTCCACCGGCTTCGCGGAAACCGGCGATTTTTCGATGCTGCTGAAGGCCGCGAATGAAACGGCCCTGGACGACACGAGAGTGGGCTTTGCGACAAAGGAAGATTATCCAGGCACCGACCGCGACCCGTACATCAAGATCACGTATGAAGACGGGGAGGTTCCGGAAGTGCCGGAGCCCTCCACACTGTGCCTTATCGGGGCCGGTGTCGCCGCCCTTATCGCATACCGGCGCAGGCATAAGAGCACAGGCTGACAGCGATACTCTGCGTGCAACAGCACTGTGTCGTGTGTGACGAATGTCTGTTGCCTGATGATTTCTGCTTCCGGGCTTGATGATGATCGCGGCATTGTTGTTTCTTCTGCCGATTTTTCCATTGACAGTCGTTGTCCGCTCAGATACTCTAAAAGTGTACCTATGCAATAATCTGATGGCAGCCAATTCCGACAGGGGGTATCGTCATGCAGACACAACGCTGCAGGGGTTTTACGCTGATTGAGCTTTTGGTGGTAATTGCAATCATCGCCATCCTGGCCGCGATTCTCTTTCCTGTATTTGCCAGGGCGCGGGAGAAGGCCCGGCAGACATCCTGTCTGTCTAACGTGAAGCAGCTCGGTCTGGGCTTTATGATGTACGCGCAGGATTATGACGAAACGCTGATTCCGCTCAGGACCAGCAGCTATGAGGGCGGTCCGACGTGGTACCAAATCATCCAGCCATACATCAAGAATGAGCAGATCCTGGTCTGTCCCAGCAAGAAGAACCAGGCGGTGTGCTATGGTCTCAGCTTCTACAATATCGCCGAGGATGATGGCTTTGGCACCCCGGCGACCGGCGCCGCTCTTGCCACCATAGATAAACCTGCCGATGCGCTGATGTTTACGGAATCGGACACCTATTATGTGTACTCACTCAAGCTATACGGGCTTGGCGGCGTGAGTGGCTACCCGCACAATCGCATTGCGTATCCCGGACGGCACAACGACGGCAATAACGTCGGTTTTTGTGACGGCCACGCCAAGTGGATCGCCGACTCAACGCTTCTTGATCCAAACTGGCCCGGCTGGACCGCCCAGCCCGCAGGACATCCGTGAACGAAATGAAGCCCTGCAGGGATCGTTTGCACCGACAATAGCCGTCAACAATAGACACACCCCGGCCTGTGTGGCCGTATGTGTTTATCGTCATGAACCTGATGATACCTCACAAGAACGCGTGGCTCGGCCCTGCAATTTAGTGGGGCAAAGCCCCGGTACCTGTTTAGCGTCACAAATCTGATGATACCTCCCAAAAACCCGTGGCTCGG
>JBKHJK010000079.1:0-7689 GCA_046538215.1 Armatimonadota bacterium | reverse complement strand
TCCCCGAACGGTCTTTGCCCTCACTGGCCGTGTGATAATGGAGCAGACGAGCCGACATCATCGGGACGGCAGTCAAAGCCACCACCAACGAGGCCAGAAGACCGAACATCACCACAAGCGCCATTGATGTGAAGAGCTGGGTGATCATTCCGCCAACGAAAACGAGTGGCACGAACACACACATCGTTGCCAGCGTTACGGCCGTAATCGCCATGGCAAGCTCAGCGGTTCCGGAGATGGCCGCATCAACCGGGGGCTCTCCGTTCTCGGTGTGGCGGTAGATGTTTTCCAGAACAACCACGGAGTCGTCCACGATCCTGCCGATAGCCAGGATCAGGCCGCCCATGGTGACAATGTTCAGCGTCATATCCCCGAAATACATGAGGACAAAGACGGCCAGAATCGACAGCGGAATGGAAATCGCCGCCACGAGCGTCCCCGTGATGGTGGCGAGAAAGAAGAAGATGATAACGACCGCCAGAACCGCTCCCTCGATACCCACGCCGTAGAGGTTGTGCAGAGCGTCTTCGATGAACTCCGCCTGGTCTGCCGTCACAGTCGTCGAAATGCCGGGCGGGAGCTTCTCCGGCAGCTCCGTGAGTGCCTCGTGAACGGCGTGTGAGACCTCGACGGTGTTTGCGTCACTCTCCTTGGTGATCGACAGCGTCACACACGGTTCGCCGTTGACCCGGGCATAGCTGCGGACTTCCTGGTGTGTATCGCTGACGACGGCGACGTCGCGGAGGCGGATCGCACGGCCATTCCGGTTGGCCACAGCGATATTGGGGATCTCCTCAACGCTTTCGAACTGCCCCACCAGGCGCAGGGTGTATTCCTGCCGGCCCTCGGTGGTAAATCCAAGCGGCACATTCAGATTCTCAGCCCGCAGCGCATTTTCAATTTGCTGAACCGACAGGCGGTATGCATTCAAACGCTCGCGGTCAACTTCCACGCGTATTTCCCGCTGAAGCCCGCCGTATATATCTGCCGACGCCACACCGGGGAGCTTTTCAAGTTCCGGCTTGATCTCGTCATCGGCAATTTCCCTGAGCCGCTGCTGGTCCTCCATACCGGTGACGTTGATCGTCATTACGGCCTGCAGAGTGGAGGGATCGAGTTTCATGATAGTCGGGCGATGAGCACCGTCCGGAAGCTGTTCGATGACGGGGTCAATCTTCTCCCGGGCATTAAACGAGGCCCAGTCCATATCCTGGCCCCATTCGAACTCGATCATGACCACGGAAAGGTCCTCTTGCGACATCGAACTGACGCTTTCGAGATTTTCGACAACGGCCGCCTGTTCCTCGACAGGCTTTGTGACAAACTCCTCGACTTCCTCCGGAGGCGTCCCGGGATAACGGGTGAGAACGATCACCATCGGGAAATCAATGTCGGGGATCAGTGCCACTTTCAATTGTGTGAAGCCCACGATACCCAATACGAGGACGGCCAGCATTGCCATGAGAACGGTGACCGGCTGCCTGATCGAAAATCCTGCAGGATTCATGTCACTCACCATCCCCGCTCTCATCCACGACATTGATCATCGCATCAGGATGCACAACTGTCTGACCGCTGACGATCAAGCTGTCACTCTCGTCCAGGCCGTCGGTGATCACCACATGTGTTTCATCATGAATCCCGGTGGTCACCTCGCGCTGTTTTGCACGCCCGTTTGCTGCGAGATAAACGATATCCTTCCCCTGTCGAGTGACAACCGCTCTTCGCGGGACGACGATGGCGTTGGTCACCTGCTCACTGATGATTTCCAGTTCTGCGTACATTCCGTGGTGCAGCCGTCCCTCCGGATTATCCACACGCACCCTGATATTGAATGTGCGTGTCTCAGGGTTGGCACTGGGTATGACCTGACTGATTTCACCCATGAAGTGCGGCTCATCCAGTGCATCCACTGTCACAGGCACACTCTGTCCCACCCGGACATTACGAAGCTGCGTTTCAGGCAGGCTGCCGCGGACGAATACGGTAGAGTTGTCCGTGATTGTGACCACCGGCGCGGCCGTTGAAGCCGCCTCGCCCGGGTCTGCTTCCACCTCGGTGACCACACCGGCGATCGGGGCGCGAATATCCGTGTAACCGATCTGTGTCGTGAGATACTCCACATTGGAGCGGGCCTGCTCCAGGGCGGAGCGGGCGGCCTCAACGTCATCTTTGCTGATGGTGTCACGGACGCTCGAGGCTCTCGCCATCTTCAGAGCGGCTTCGGCGGTGCGAACCTGCTCCTGAGCGGCCTGTATTTCCTGCTGACGGATGCGGTTCTGCTGCTGGTTGGCCTGTGCAAGCTGAAGTTGCGACTGCGCCTGGGCCACGCGAGACCGGGCCTGTTCGAGCTCCTGGGTGCGGGGGCCTTCCTGTACCAGGTCAAGCTGCTGGGTGGCCGAGTTGTACTCTGCGACGGCCACATCGTACTGCAGCTTTGCCGCATCGTACTGCTGCTGGGCCATGGCACCCTGCGCTAGCAGCTTTTCGGCGCGCTGGAGGTTGCTTTTGGCGTTCTCCATGGACGCTCTCGCCTGGCGGACAGTCTCCTTCGCCTGCTCTTTTTCCTGCTCGCGCGATCCGGCCTCCAGCATGGCGAGCTGCTCTCTGGCCTGCCGAAGCTGCTCACTGGCCTGTTCGACGGATGTTCCGGTTTCGGCCCGGGTGACATCGGCGCCGGTCCGAGCCTGCTCCAGCCGTGCTTTTGCGGCCTGGAGATCGGCGCGAGCGGTTTCGATGGAGGTGGAAGTCTCCGCCTCCTGAAGTGTCGTCCCGCTTTGAGCCTGCCTCAACCTGGCCTCAGCTGAGCCAACAGCCGCTTTTGCCTGCCGAAGCTGCGCCTGCAGGTCCTTGCGCTCCAGCTCGACCAAAAGATCACCCTTCGCAACAGATTCACCTTCATCAACATGCACTCGCAGAATCTTGCCGGGGGTTTTCGGGACGACCCCGCTGACATGGTCTGCTTCCACTGTCCCGGTCAAAGTGATGCTGCGGGTGATGTCACCCCGCTGGACCGCTGCGACCTGCACTGTTGTGGCCGTTTCTGCCTCTGTCGCCTGAGCAGAATTGGTGGTCTGCACACTTTTGACTATAAAAAAGCCAGCCACCGGCACGCCGACGAGGATGGCGATGACCAGTATCGTGGTTCCAACCTTTTTCACTCTGTTTCACTCCCTGGCTCCAGGCTCATCAGCGTCTCTCGGGAGACGTTGACGGCACTCAGGAGCTTCGCTTCGGCGGTTCTGTACCGGTAGATCGCTTCAACGTGATTGGTGCGGGCGAGTGTGAGGGCGACCCGAGCATCTGTCACTTCAACGGGGGTGGCGATACCCGCGTTGTATCGCACCTCCGACAGCCGGAGGGTTTCTTCGGCGGATTCGATCGTCTTCTCCGTGGATCTCAGCCGCGATTTGGCCTCCTGCAGATCCAGATATGACTGCCAGACTTCTGTGGCAATCTCATCTCGAAGCTGCTGCGTCGCCAGTTGAGCCTGCTGCGCCTGCCTGCGTGCCTGCCGCTCTCTGGAGACGGAAAGTCCGCCGTCGGACAAAGGCTTGCTCAATACAACCGAGACCGCCCACGAGTAGTCAGTGCCACCGAGACCGCTGGCGCTCTGCCGGTCGTAATTGCCCGCCAAACCTATGTTGAAGCCCCGCTGAGACTTCGCGAGCCGCTCCGACGTTTCCGCCAGCTTCAGCCGCGTCCGGGCCTGCCGGAGCTCCTCACGGTTGTCGTACGACAGATCAATAGCCTTCTGTGCATCTACTGCCAGCAGATCCACCTGCGGCACTGAAGCGAGGGTTAGCGGCCTGGTAACATCAACGGCCAGTATCTTCTTCAATAACGCCCGGGCGTTTTCAACCTGAGTTTCGGCGGCGATCAGCTCCTGCTCGGCGTTGGCGACATCAACCTCGGCACGGATCACATCGAGCCTCGGCACCGTCCCGGCCTCATATCGCGCAACGGCATTCTCCCAGTGCTGCCGCGCCGCCTCAACGGCCTGCTCGCTGACATCAACAAACCCACGCGCGCGCAGAACTCCGAAATACGCCTGTTTGACTGCAAGGATAATCTGTCTGCGGGCGATCATCCGGTCATATTCAGCGCTGGTGAGGTTCAATTCAGCAAGGGCGATCTGCAGGTCGTTGCGCCCCGATGAATAGAGCGATTGGTAGGCCGAAACACCGTACGAATGTGTGTCGTCCGGTGACAGTTGAACTTCGGTGGTCTGGCCACCGGGGCCCGGGAACTCCGTCGTCGAACTCGGTCCCATCCGCGTGTAATTTCCCTCCAGGTCAACCTGTAACCGCTTCGCAGCGCCCGCTTCACCGATCGCCGCCTGTGCCTCTTCCATGGCTGCGGTGGCCATCTTCAAACTGTAATTTTGCTCCAGCGCCATTTCCACCGCGGAATCCAGGTCCAGCTCCAGCGGATCACCATCATCCTGCTGTGCGCAAACCGGGACGAACATCATAATGCTGGCAGCCACTGCCGCCAGCAGCGGAAGGAATCTCTTTTGTGTACAACTCACCTGTATCCACCTCCATCTACTCGGCGTCCTCTGACGCCTGCTCGTTGTTCTCCTGTTGTACCAGATGCTCCATATACGCAATGAACTCTGCCATTTGCGCGATCTTCACCATCATCAGGCCAGGACCGCCTGAATGGCCAAATACCAACAATTTGTCTCCAGCCGAGATACCAAAGCGGTTCCGCGCCTCGGCCGGGATAACCACCTGTCCGCGCTCTCCAACGGTTACTGTGCCGTGGAAAGCATCCTCAATTCGCTCATCTTCAGTCACATTCATGCCCCCGCTCTCGCTCGCGTTGTATATATCATCGCACAGCATAACTCACAGAAATGACTTTGTCAAATAATGCGACAAAACATTTATCTCATATTTGTGTGCTTTACTTGAATATACATACTGCAGGTGAGACGAAGTGCACATCACCGGAGGCCAGGCATACATGACACGGTGATGCGGTTTCTCATGAGAGGTTTGGTGATCCGTTTCGAAGGAAGCTGTGGTCTATTGGCCCCGTCAGTCCATCAGGTGGCCACCGTTGAGGTCGAGGACCTCCCCGGTGATGTAGCCGGCGACATCGGAGGCGAGGTACGCGACGGCAGCGGCGACCTCTTCGACGGTTCCCGTCCTGCCCACCGGCAGCTTCGCGGCAAATTCCCGCGCGGTCTCCTCGGTGGTCATGCCGGTCTGGATGAAGGCGGGGGCCACCGCATTCGATGTGGCTTCAGGAGCCGCAAAGCGAGCCACCGACTTCGTCAGACCCAGCATGCCCGCCTTGGAGGCCGAATACGCCGGGCTCACGGTCAGGCCCCCGACCTTTCCAGCCATTGACGAAATGTTGACCACTCTTCCCCACCCGCGTCTTTTCATCGAGGGGACGGTCATCTGGCTGAGGATAAATGCGCTGGTGAGGTTCACCCGCAGTGACTGCTCCCATTCGGCGAGCGGCTGGTCCGCAACGCTGTCGGTGGTCTGGATGCCGACATTATTGACCAGGATCTCCACCGGTCCCAGATCGTCCTCAATTGCGTTCACCAGGTCGCGACAGGCTGATTGATCGGAAACATCACATTCGGCAAACCACACATCACCCGGCAAAACAGATTCTTCATCCGCCTGGATATCGCAGGTAGCGACGGTGCAGCCTTCTTCGCTCAGTCGGTTGACAATCCCCAGCCCGATGCCGCGCAATCCACCCGTTACCAGCGCAACTCGCTTCTGAATTCCAAGATCCATAGTATCCCTCATGTCTTTTATGATATATTTGTGTCGGAAGATGCTGAGACAGATTTCAATTCCGATCAGGAGGTGCAGGCGCTGCCGCTGGCGGAGCGGCCGTCGGTCAATCGAATCGGTAATCGCGGGCGGTTTCGAAGAAGGTGACAACATTCTCCACCGGCACATCAAAGCCGATGGCATTGCTCACCCGCAACACCAACCCACCGTTGTAGCCGCATTTTTCGATCAGTTCGATCACGTGGTCTTTTACGTCCTGCACCGAACCGAAGGGCAGAACCTCCTGCAGGCTTCCACAGCCGTGAAGGGTGATTTTGTCACCCCAGCGCCGCTTCACCTCGACCGGGTCCATACATTCTGGCTGGATCGGGTCAATGACATCGAAGCCGACCTCGATGAGATCGTCCATAATCTCCGTCAGATCGCCGTCGGAGTGCAGGAAGATGTGCAGATCCGGATTGATGCTTTTGAGCTCCGAAAACATCGCCGCCAGCCGGGGCTTATCGTACCTGCGACAGGTGTCGGCCCCCATGATGATGCGATCCTGCATGGCGATGTCGCCACCAATGGAAAACATATCCACGCCCGCACGGACAACGCGGCGGCCAATTTCGGTCCACAGCCCGTATATTTTGTCGTACAAAGCGTTGACGAAATCCGGGTTCACCAGGTAGTCCATCAGAAACTGCTGCATCCCGCGCATCTGCCAGCACAGCTTGTACGGCTGGGTCATCCCCGAAGTGACGAACAGGCCCTGGTCTTTGTACCGCTGCACGGTTTCGGCGAGGTCAGGCGGCTCCCGCAGATCGTCAACCGTCGGGAAGGGGTATTCATGGGGGTTGTCGGCATCCACGAGCGGGCCTGACACCCACCGCACGTATTTCTCGTCGGCGCCAATCCGCTGCACAACGCCCCATTCGTTCTCGAAGGTGCGCTCATCGTGCCAGTAGTAATCACGGCCGGCTCCGGGCCAATCGCCGTCTTTGCTGTGTTTCGGCTTTTCGTCCCACCCCTCGTGTTCGATTGCGAGGCCCACTCCCGCACGGCCGCCGGTGCCGAGGATGTCATGGACCTCCGACAGGGTTTCGACCCCGTAGTATTCCATCATCGCCCTGTCAACTTCCGGCCTCGCCGCATACACCGCAGGGATGCGATCCGGACGCCGGTGCGCCATTGTTGTCAGGTACCGTTCTCTGGGTGTCATCTTTTTCGGCAAAACCCCTTCGGTCATTCACAGAGTTTCCTGCCCGGTGCAGCAGTGGCTCGAAAACACATTGCAGCCGGCAGCCACATACCCGTGACATCACCAAACCACCTAAACCGCACCACTCTCCGGACGATGATAGCTGGTGCTTATTTCGCCACATCCTGCCGCGGTTCCTTCGCATATCTCGTCTCGGACCGGCTGTGCTGCAAAGGGATTGCACGATCCGCCATGAATACTACATGCATCAGCAAAATGGTATTGAGGTGCGAAGACGAAGCTGTTGAAAATCACGCCGCCTGTATGCAGAGACGTCCCGAAAACTCACGTGGTTGCACCCGGGCGACCGCCGTCGCGTCCGGATGAATATTTGAATGAGAGGACTCCGCAGTTATGCATGACCTGATGTGGTATGAGACGCCGGCAACCGAATACAAGGAGGGCCTTCCCATCGGCAACGGCCAGATGGGGGCGATGGTGGCCGGCAGCGAGGCGACCCGCGACCGCCTGGCCCTGAATCACGAATGGCTGTGGCGGGCCGAACACCGCGACGCCGACGTCGAACCGCGCTATCAGCACCTCGACGAAATCCGGAAGCTGTTTTTCGAGGGCAAGCCGCTGGAGGCAGGAAACCTCGCCAACGAAACCCTCGGTGGTGGCGGTGGTATCAGTGACCTTCCACGCCGCGTAGATCCATATCAGCCGGCGGGAGATCTGCTC
>JBKHJK010000078.1:0-7694 GCA_046538215.1 Armatimonadota bacterium | reverse complement strand
GCTCAAGGAAGAGGCTGAAGAGACGGACGACGAGGCCAGCGGAGCGGGCGCCGAGGAGTCCGTTGAGGACGACCTCGATGACCTCGACCTTGATGACGACATGCCGATGCTGCCCTTTGAAACATTCCTTGAAGACGGGCCGCTGAGTGAGGAAGACCTCAGCCGGCAGATCGAACTCCAGCGGGATAACATCGAGGAGCGCATCCAGCAGGTTGATGAGGCCTGTGATCTGCTCTTTGAGCTGACGCCCAAAAAGCTCATCAGCGAGATGGAATACCGCTGCCTGAGCGACCTGGTGGAGGTTTGTGAATCGCGGCTCGAAGGCGATTTCAGCGATCTGTTCCACGCCGGCCTGGGGGCCGAGGCGGTCAAGGACGTATTGAGCCAGCTCGATCTCGACGAGCTTGTTCTGGAGCTTCGGCAGGAGATTGACGAACACACCGGCGCCCGCCGCGCACGAGCGGTCAAGCGCCTGAAAGTGGCCGAAGCGTTCCGGAACTCTAAGAACCGGCCCGAATGGATGATTCTTGATGTGGTACCGGTCCTTCCGCCGGAGCTTCGGCCGATGGTCCAGCTCGATGGTGGCCGCTTTGCCACCTCCGATTTGAACGACCTGTACCGCCGCGTCATAAATCGAAATAACCGTCTGCGGCGGATCGAAGAGATCAACGCACCCGAATCGATCATCAACCACGAGCGCCGCCTGCTGCAGGAGGCCGTTGATGCACTGATTGACAACAGTCGCCGCAGCCGCCCTGTGACGGGTTCCAACCGGCGCGAACTGAAGTCACTTTCGGACATGCTCAAGGGCAAGGAAGGCCGGTTCCGTAAGAATCTGCTCGGTAAACGGGTGGATTACTCAGGGCGTGCGGTTATCGTCGTCGGCCCGGAGCTGAATCTGCACGAGTGCGGCCTGCCCCGGGAGATGGCGCTGGAGCTGTTCAAGCCGTTCGTGATGAACCGGCTGGTTGAACAGGGGCACACCAACAACATCAAAACCGCCAAGCGGATGGTGGACCGCCTGCAGACGCAGGTGTGGGATGCACTGGACGAAGTTATCGAAGACCACCCAGTGCTGCTGAACCGTGCGCCAACACTCCACAGGCTGGGCATTCAGGCGTTTGAGCCGGTGCTTATTGACGGCAAGGCGATCCAGCTTCACCCGCTGGTGTGCGAGGCGTTCAACGCGGACTTCGATGGCGACCAGATGGCCGTCCACGTCCCGCTTTCTGCGCATGCGCAGGTGGAAGCCCGCGTGCTGATGATGGCCTCGCGGAACCTCTTCAAGCCCGCGGATGGCTCGCCGATTTGCGCACCGAAATACGACGTCGTGCTCGGATCGTACTACATGACCCAGCAGAACCCCGACGCCTACGGTTCAGGGCGCGTGTTCCCGAGCGCAGAGTCGGTGATAACCGAATATCAGCACAGAAAGATTGACCTGCACGCAACAATCCAGGTGCGCGTACCGCAGATCAGGACCAGTGCCACGGATGAGAACGGGGATCCGCTGCAACTGGACACGCAGTTGCGGTTCGACGCCCGCCTCATCATGGCTGAACTGGTCACCGACGAGCATCCAGTGATGCCACGCAGTGTCGAGGTGACAGTGACGGAAGAGCTGATGGAAAAAGCCGATGACGAGCCGTGGAATATGTGGTTCTCGGCGCTTCCCGGCGCACCATCAGCACCAGATGACGAAAATCAGGCCCTGCGAACGGCACTGGAGCGCCGTCTCGTCGAGGCCTGCACAGAAGGATACTTCCCGCTCGGTGGCACGGTGCAACTCCGCGTGGATCGTGACCTCATCGACACGAGCGTTGGGCGTGTTGTCTTCAACAATTACCTGCCGCTGGATATGCAGTTCATCAACAAGGACGTCGCCCGTGAGGAACTGCAGGAGATCGCCCGTGATTGTTACGACATCTACGGGCAGGACGCGACCACTGAGATTCTCGACACGCTCAAGAGCCTCGGCTTCCGCTACGCCACCCGCTCCGGCCTGAGCATCTGTATAGATGATACGGAGATCGCAACCAAGCGTCCTGAAATCATCGAACACACCAGGCAACAGGTAAACCGCACCAACCGGGCTGAAGAAGAGGGCAACATCGTCGAAGAGGAGCGGCACAGCAGCGTCGTGAAGCTGTGGGAAGAGGCACGTGAAGCAATCGTTGACGAAATCTTCGACACTATCCGCGACAGCTTCAATTCGCTGTGGATGATGGTTAACTCGGGCGCTCGCGCAAACCGGTCACATATCTCGCAGATCGCCGGTATGCGTGGCCTGATGAGCGATCCGTTTGGGCGCCTGATCGAGGCCCTGCCAGTGACGTCAAACTTCCATGACGGGCTGAACGTCCTGGAGTATTTCGTCTCCACCCACGGAGCGCGAAAGGGTCTGGCCGATACCGCCCTGCGAACCGCCGACGCCGGCTACCTGACCCGACGGCTGGTGGATGTGGCCCAGGCGGTCATGGTGTCGGAAGATGATTGCGGGACCGTCGAGGGTATCAGCGTGGGGCCGCTGTGGGAATATGATGTGTATTGCACTCAGTGCGGCCGCCGCGATTTGCACCGCGATGGCGTCTGCCACGAATGTGGCGAGTCGCTTGATGTGGACGAAAGTGAAGAACTACTCGAAAGCCTGGCCAGCCGGATCATCGGCCGCGTGCCGGCCGAAGATATTGTGGACCCTGACAGCGGCGAGGTCATTGTCCCGGCCGGTCGTGAGATTGACAGGAGACTTGCCAACCGCATTGATGACGCCGATATCGTGGAAGTCACCATCCGTTCGCCGCTGACCTGCGAAGCTCGCAACGGGGTTTGCTCGAAGTGTTACGGCCGCGACATGGCGACACAGCGCCCCGTCGAACTCGGAACCGCTGTGGGCATCATCGCCGCACAGTCAATCGGCGAACCGGGCACACAGCTGACCATGCGGACGTTCCATACCGGTAGTGTCGCCGGTGAGTATATTACCGGTGTCGCTGACGTCAAGCAGCGCAAGCAGCAGGCTCTCAAGAGCCTCCATGAAGACGTCAACAGCGGACGGGTCTCGCTGGAGCAGGCCGGCAGCGGCCGGGCTCGCAAGCGCGCAATCAAGGAAATGTTGAAAGTCCTCGAAAGTGGCGTTCACGGCCTCCTGCGGGTTGTGGAGCTGTTTGAGGCACGCACACCCAAGGGCGAAGCTATCACCTCGGAAGTGGATGGGATCGTCCACGAAATCCAGCGTGTCGGATTCCGCCGTGTGATTATTCATGCGGTGCATTCGCTCGACAACGTTGACGTCATCCGCGGTGAACGTCTCGCACACGACGTGTACGCCGCAGACGGTGAGACCCTGCTGGCAGAAAAGGGCACCAAGCTGTTGAAGAAGGTACGCACAAAGCTGAGAAAGGCTGGCAAGGAGGACGTCACCACAGAGCATTCGTACCTGCTGCCGCCGCGCGGGAAGCTGTATGTCCGTGAAGGCAGCGAGGTCAAGGCGGGCGACCCGCTCATCGCCGGGCCGCTAGAGCCGGAAGAGATTCTGGAAAAGAAGGGTATGCGGGGAGTGCAGGAATACCTGCTGCGTGAAGTGCAGAAGGTGTATATCCCCCACGGTGTCGAGATTAACGACAAGCATATCGAGGTCATCATCCGGCAGATGTTGCTGCGGCGGAAGATCATGGATCACGGTGACACGCGGTTCCTGCCCGGTCAGACGGTTGACCGCTTCGACTTCGAAGCGGAAAACGAGCGCGTCCGCGAAGAGGGCGGGCGTGAGGCAACAGCCAGACCGCAGCTTCTGGGCATCACGCAGGCCTCCCTGGCCACCGATAGCTTCCTGTCGGCTGCCAGCTTCCAGCGCACCACGCGCGTGCTGAGCGAGGCGGCGTGTGAGCACAAGTCCGATCCGCTGGAAGGCCTGAAAGAAAACGTCATCATCGGCCGGCTCATTCCGGCAGGCAGCGGGATGAAGCAGCACCGCGAACGCGAAATCTCCTTCGCCGAAGGGCTCGAACTGGAGATGGAAGGGAAGCGGGAAGAAGAATCGGCTGAAGAGGCATTGCAGCGATTGATCAGCGAATTTGGGGCAGAAGGTACAACATAAAGCCACATTCACGCCCGGGGAAGTGAAAAAAGTCGGGATTTTCACAATAAAAAAAGGCCGATATTATTGACAGCAGGCTGTATCTCCCCTATAATATACGCCTGCCTACCCAACATTGTCAGCCGGTCACCGTAGGAAGGGTGTCCGGGCTGAGTGGACGTTTTAAACAGTGAAAAGACGGTCGTGGGACAACGTCTATCTTGTCAACAGTAGGCGCAATCTACAATATAAATAAGGGGGCGACGCACGTCGGAGCCGTCGCATGACGGCCCTTCAACGTGATATCCTGAGACACATAGCACGTGTGAACCCCTCGTACGGCAGGGGTTCTTTATTTTCTCTGCCCCTTTTGCATCACATCAATATCACACTGGCACCAAGGAGCGATCCTTTCTTGCCGACGATCAATCAGCTGGTCCGCAAAGGACGCGACAAGAAGAAACAGAAGACCAAGCCGCCAGCCTTGAAGGTTTCCTGGAATGCGCTGAAACGCAAGGCGAAAACGGTGGAGGGTGCACCGCAGCGGCGCGGTGTGTGTACCCGTGTATGGGCGCAGACACCGAAGAAGCCCAATTCCGCTCTGAGGAAGGTCGCCCGTGTCCGCCTGTTTAACCGCCAGGAAGTCACGGCGTATATCCCCGGCGAGGGTCAGAACCTCGTGGAGTATTCAGTGGTTCTTATCCGGGGCGGACGGGTCAAAGATCTCAACTCGGTCAAGTATCACGTCATACGGGGTACGTTGGACGCCTCGGGAGTCGAAGGCCGGCGACAGGGTCGTTCGAAGTACGGCACCAAGAAACCTGACTGAATTTTACCGGAGCGGCTTTGTAACAATAAGCAGGTCAAGGAGCAGTTGTATGCCCAGAAAAAGAGACGTGGCAGGCCCGGAACTGCAGGGGGATCCAGTGTTTGAGAGCGTGCTTGTACAGCGCCTCATCAACGCGATCCTCACAGATGGAAAAAAGAGCCTTGCCGAACGCATCGTGTATTCGGCATTCGAAGAGATTGAAAATGCGTCCGGGGAGAATCCTCTGGACGTATTCGTTGATGCGCTCCGCAATGTGGCGCCGGAAGTAGAGGTTCGCCCCCGTCGTGTCGGTGGCGCAACCTACCAGGTGCCCATGGAGGTGCCGATGCAGCGCCACATCACTCTCGGAATCCGCTGGCTGATTGCGGCCGCCCGCGACCGCAGTGAGCGGCGAATGTATCAGCGTCTGGCCAATGAACTTATGGATGCTGCCAACAGCGAGGGAGCCGCAGTCAGGCGACGCGTCGAGATTTACCGCATGGCGGAGGCCAACAAGGCCTACGCCCACTACCGGTGGTAATACGACCAATCTGACGCGACCCTGTGAAGCAGCAGTACACGGCTACTAAACAGTAGGTCGCGTTCTTGCGTGTTTTGTACATCGAAACTGACAGTATCACATTCAATGGAGCAACTGTGAGCAAAAAGAAGGAGCTGCAGAGAACTCGGAACATCGGCATTGCCGCGCATATTGATGCGGGCAAGACCACCACGACAGAGAGAATCCTGTATTACAGTGGTCGAACCCATCGTATGGGAAATGTTGATGACGGCAATGCAGTGATGGACTGGATGCCCCAGGAAGCCGAACGTGGCATCACCATCACCTCTGCGGCCACCACTTGCGCCTGGAAAGATCACCGCATTAACATCATTGACACCCCTGGCCACGTGGATTTTACGGTGGAAGTGGAGCGGTGTCTGCGGGTGCTCGATGGTGTGGTCACAGTGCTGTGTGCCGTCGGTGGTGTACAGCCGCAGTCCGAGACGGTCTGGCGGCAGGCCAACAAGTACCAGATCCCCCGTTTCGTTTTTGTCAACAAGATGGACCGGACTGGCGCCGATTTCCACGACGTCCTGCACCAGATGCGCAAGCGCCTGGGGGCCGAGGCCGTCGCGGTACAGATACCGATAGGCGCCGAGGAAGAGTTTGAGGGCGTCATTGACCTAATCAATATGCAGGCCATCTACTGGGAGGACGAACTGGGCGCCGAACCACGACGCGGCGAGATTCCCCAAGAGCACATGGAGCGCGCCCAGGCCTTCAGGGAGTACCTGATTGTCACACTCGCCGACCGGGATCCCGACCTTGAAGAAAAGTTCTTCTCCGGTGAAGAGCCGACCACCAAAGAGCTGGACGCTGTGCTCCGCGAGGGTACGCTCTCCTTTGATCTCGTTCCCGTTCTGTGTGGAAGCGCACTGAAGAATAAAGGCGTACAGCCCATCCTGGACGCTATTGTGAAATACCTGCCCTCGCCGCTGGATGTTCCGCCGGTGAAGGCCGTGCACGCCGAGACCGGCGAGGAGATCCCGCTCGAACCGTCCTCTGACATTCCGTTGGCCGGCCTGATCTTCAAGGTCGAAACCGACAGACACTTTGGCCAGCTTTCCTACTGCAGAATCTATTCCGGATCTGTCAACAAGGGCGACACCGTGTTCATCGGCGAAAACAGAGAGAAGCAGCGGATCTCCCGCATTCTTCGCATGCATTCAAACCGCCGTGAGGATATTGATGAGGCCGGAGTGGGAGATATTGTCGGGTTGGTCGGACTCGATGCAGTCACCGGCGACACCATGACCACCCATCCGGAGCCCATTTTGCTCGAAGATATCGAGTTCCCGGAGCCGGTCATCTCCATGGCCATCGAGCCGAAGACCTCTGATGATGAAGACAAGCTGACACAGAGTTTGCACGCCCTGGCAGCAGAGGATCCAACATTTTCAGTACGGACAGACCAGGAAACCAGCCAGCAGATCATCTCCGGCATGGGCGAGCTTCACCTGGAGATCATCAAGGACCGGCTGCTGCGTGAATTTTCCGTCGAGGCGAATGTGGGCAACCCGCAGGTGGCGTACAAGGAGACAATCACCACCCCTGCAACCGCGCGGAGCCGCTTCATTCGCCAGACCGGCGGCCAGGGGCAGTACGGTGACGTCACGCTGCGGCTGGAACCCACAGGCCGGGGCAACGGCTATGAGTTTATTGACGAGACCAGGGGCGGCGTTATCCCGGAGGAATTTATGCGGGGTGTTGAAGACGGCGTCGAGCAGGCGATGGCCTCCGGAAGCCTTGCCGCCTACCCCATCGTAGATGTCCGCGTAACTGTCCTGGATGGACGCACGCACGACGTAGATTCATCGGAGCTTTCGTTCAAGATGGCGGCCATGCAGGCGTTCCGTGACGCGTATGACGACGCCCGCCCCGTGCTTTTGGAGCCCGTCATGGCCGTGGAAGTTGTCACCCCCGAGGAGTATATGGGCGACGTTGTCAACGACCTGACCGCCCGCCGTGCAGAGATCAGCACAATGCGGACCTCCGCCGGGGATACGCAGACCATCAGCGCCCTTGTGCCCCTGGCGAGCATGTTCGGGTACTCCACCGCACTGCGATCACTCACCCAGGGACGAGCGACGTACACGATGGAGCCGCAGTCATACGCCCAGCTATCGCACGAAAGACAGGTTGAGATAGCCGGGTCTCGCTAGATATGTGACAGTCGAATTCCGCATCCAAGTTCGGGAGGTACAACGAGATGTCGAAAGAGAAATTTGTACGAGACAAGCCGCATG
>JBKHJK010000077.1:0-7784 GCA_046538215.1 Armatimonadota bacterium | reverse complement strand
CGGTTGCAGTCGGCGACCACGAAGTTCTCAAAATTATATCGCGGATTCAGATGGGCCCGCTCGAGCAATGTGTGTATGGTCTCATCCCTGGACACGGGTTCCTCAACTGCAGGCTCGGTGGGGGGTTCGTCAAAGTTATGCTCCCGGCGCACGATCCTGGTCTCGATATCAACCGGCTGATGAGCGACCTCCTGGATCGTCGCCTGGATCAGCACCCTGTGCTCATTGCCCACGATGTCGGCGGCAAAATCACTGGGGACCGCCAGCACCAGCGTCTGCCCATCGTAGGAAATCGGTACCGATTGTTTCAGCACTCCGTCAAACGTTCCTGGTCCCATGCGCTGCTTCAATAGAGGGAGAACATCTTCCCACAAATCTTCGCCGGTCGAGGTATGCCCTTCGGGCACGATCGTACACCCTTCCCTTCCAACACGAGTAGAAAATCTTCATCGCCTACCGTCGCCCGGAGTAGACGGTCTTCGTGCAATAAGCTGTCCCGCATAACAGCCAGGTGTGATCCGCCGATTCAGTCAGGTGCAGCTCCTGTTCATAGCCCCCTGTACGCCCACAGAAGCTGCCCGATGTGACACGCGTATAGCCCCTATATCTCAAGGATCAGGCGGTGAAGACATTTATCCGCGAATTCGCCAGAACACCGGCGATAGCGAACATTATATGTCTAAAGTCGTAATAAAAGCCCGAAATACGTAAGGAAATGACAGTCCGTGGATATTTCTGCGAAGAATGCTGTGTTATATGGCTTTATTGTCTTTTCGGTGGCTTTTTGTTGTGTTCTTCACGTAACGAATAGAACTGCGATACGCTCGGGGCCCGATCCACTCTCTCATGAAGTGTCGTGAAGTATAACACAGCGCCTGAAAGCGATGCAAATGAACTTTTTATGTTTTTATTGGCTATTCTTCGAAAAACGCCACTGGCGCACTCTTTGCTGCTTCATCATGGGTAAAAAATCATTTCCCTCTCTCCTGCAGGGAAACCTGCGTCGGTTTATGATTTTTTGCAAAACTTTCTATGACTCGCTTCCACAGATTCCGCCGCTGACCTGCGCCACATTGCCTTGACCATCACGTCCACTGCGTTATAATAGCTGGTGACGAAAATGTTACCCGATTGGAGGGTTTGCAGTGGTTTTGAAGCTTCTTGGTTCGGCTGCCGCAGAGGGATGGCCCGCCCCTTTTTGCACATGTGACGCCTGTCGCAGGGCCCGGCAACTCCAGGGGCGCAATATACGACGCCGTACCAGCTACCAGTTCGGCAATACCATCCATATAGACTGGGGACCCGACTCGTATTACTCGATGCATTCATTTGGCCTGGATTACTCTCATCTGCGCCATCTGCTCATCACCCATTCGCATTTCGACCACTGGATTCCTCTTGAGCTGCTGTGGCGCCGGGAGGGATTTTCGGCTATGTCCGAAGATGCTCATCTTTTGGTGTGGGGCAACGAGGCCGTTCAGCACCGCATGGAAAAGGAGCTGCTGCCGGAACTGGATGGCGGGCTTGCGGACGTGCAGATGGACTTCCGGCAACTGCAGGCATTCGAGACTATAGATCTGCACGAGGCGGCGGCGACACCGCTCCCAGCCAATCACGCAGACGACGAACAGGCGTATATTTTTCTCCTGAAGACTCCGTCCAGCAGTGTCCTGGTCGGCCATGACACCGGCTGGTTTGTTGAGGAGGTCTGGGATTTTTTGAGCGGGCAGAATGTCCAGTACGCGCTCATAGACTGCACGTATGGCACGGTGGACAAAAGCACCGGTCACATGGGCGGCTCCTACGTTATCGAAACAGCGACCAGGCTCCGGGAGACGAAAGCGCTGGCGGCCGACGGCACTGCCATCGCCCAGCATTTCTCGCACAACTGTCTGAGCGTCCACGACGAACTGGTTGATTATTTCGCTCCGCACGACATCGAGGTCGCCTACGACGGCATGGAACTGGTCGTTTGACGGCTCTGCATCTCGCGTAAGGACTCGCCGCGCCCACCTGACATGGCCGCCTGCCGCTCACGTGAGCCACTTTCTTCACTGTACGAGGGCGACCCGGGATATATTGCCCGGGCATTTCCCTGAGCCCCATCGGCATAAGCCCACGAAGCTACCTGCATCCTGCCGCAGGCTATTGACAGCCGCCGGTGATTGCTATATACAGGTCATCAAGGAAACATCTGCTGTCACTCCTGGTTACGGATTTGGTTAGTCCCCATGGAAGAAAACTCCGGCCTGCCCGAACAGGCGACGGCTGACGCGTTGCGGAATTTCATCGTGACCACCTGCTCGTGGGCGCTGTATCAGCCCAACGCGGTGCCGGCGGGTGCGATCCTTTCCGGCTATGCGCTGTCAATCGGTGTCTCAGAATCCCAGGTGGCTTTCCTGGTCAGCCTTGCCGGCTTTATGGGCGTGTGGCAGCTTGCCAGCTCCTACATCACCCGCCGTGTCGCCAACAAGCGTCGCCTGGCTGTGCTGCTGGGTGTCATTGAGGTCACGCTGGGGTCCAGCATCATCCTCATGTATTTCATCCCCGAGCAGTACCGCTTTTATGGTGTCGCCGCCTGTCTCATCGGCGCGTATATGCTCGGACACACTGTCAGCCCCATGTACCAGTCGTGGATCAGCAATGTTCTTCCTTCGGACGTCCGCGGAAACTTCTTTGGCCGCCAGCTTGGGTCACAAACGATGGTGGCAATGGTCTATCTCTTCGTCGCCGGACGATGGATTGACCACATGGACAAAAGCTACAGCGGCTTCTTCTGGGTGTTTGTTATCGGGTGGCTCGGTGGTCTTGCGGGATATGCCATTATCAGCCGCACACCCTATCCGAAGGGTGAAGCACATCCACGCATGGCCGGATTTACGGAGACGGTGATGGAGCCGCTTCAGAACCCGGCCTTCCGGCGGCTGTGTGTGTATCTGGTCAGCCGTCTCATTCCGATGGGGCTGGCCGGAGCTTTCTACTACGTGTACATGATCAATTACCTCGATCTTTCCTACACCACCATCGCCATTTATACCAATATTGCACTCTTTTGCATGCTGCTGGGTTACATGATATTCGGCAACATGGCCCAGCGGTACGGCTCGAAGCCGATTATGATCATCCTTGCGGTGCCCGTGCTGTTTGTCCCGCTGCTGTGGTCGCTGACCACCAAGGCCACCATTTTCCTCATCCCGCTGGCGTTTGTGATCAACGGCTTCGCCCTGGCCGGTATCTTCGTCTCCACCAGCAACCTGCTGTTCAAGATCGTGCCCAGGGGCGAACACAACAGCACGTACTTCGCGATCTGGATGACGGTGGCGGCGGTTGGTGCGGCCACCGGTCCGTTTATTGGGGGCCTGCTTCGGCAGCAGCTTGCCGGGCAGTATCAGATCATGGGTGTGGAAATGACGGGTATCCAGGTCATCTTCCTGACTGCCTCGGCGTTGTACGCTGTGCCCATCATCACCGCGACGCTCCTGGTGGAGCGAGAGGCGACGTCTCCACGACGCCTGCTGGGGCAATTCCGGGGGAACCTGCTGGCCTTCACCTACAATTACGCGCTGTACACCGTCGCACGGGAGGACCGGACGCGTGCGGAGGCCATCCGGGGACTGGGGCGTTCGGGCACTCCCCTGGCGCTGGAGCGTCTGCTGGGCGCGCTGGGGCATGTTTCGCACGAGGTCCGGGCTGAAGCCGCCCGCGGGATCGGTGAGGGGAAATTTGAGGAGGCTGTGGATCCGCTGATTGCGGCACTCGAGGACACCGATTCAGACATACGCCCGGAGGCCGCCGAGGCCCTTGGGCGCATCGGCACCGAACGCAGCACCGGCCCGCTCATCGAGGCGCTGGATGATCCGGACATCCGCGTGCGAGCATCAGCCATTCAGGGGCTGGGGGCTCTCGATACACCCGGGGCCGCCGAGGCCCTCATCCAGGCACTGATGGGGGATTTCGACCCGGATCTTTTCCCCACCATCGTTGACGCTGCCGCCCACCACGATGACCTGCGCCTGGTGAAGCCGGCGATGGAGGGGCTCAAACGGGTGTCAAAGCCGGTCATCCGCCTGCAGATCCTCAACGGCGTCGGCAGGGTGCTGGGCGAGAAGAATCACTTTTATAGGATCGCCAATGCCACAAAGCTGCAGCGTGCGGCACTTCGAAAAACGATGATGGCCCGTATCACCAGACTGCTGCGCGAATCGCACCTGGAGGACTGGGAGCATTATTCACGACTGCTGGATGACCTAAAGTACGCGAACGCGGCGCTGGCCGATGACGACCGCGAGGTGTTCGCCAGGCATGCCGGCAATATTGCCGACGTGATGCTGCTGCGTGACGATCTTCCCACCCGATCGAGACATGCCGCCTACGCAATCCACGCCTATCTGGAGGACGACCACGCGGAGCATCCCGAAGATGAGATGGTCGTTTTCGTGACCGTGGCGTTGACCTCCCTGGCCCGGCACTACCACGATTCTGTACAGGAGGCGGACGGTAAAAACAGGGAAGAAAAGTGAGGAGACCGTAACGTCTCTGCAGGCCCGTTGACCCCGGAGGAACCCCACTCCGAGCGGGCCGCTGCAAGCTTGACATACCGGGGTCTGTGCGATATACTCGCTACGAGTTGATGTGCCTGCATTTTGCTCTGTAAGCGTATTGGAAGGGCGGTAATTCGTTTGGCCGCGACGGCAGCGTCTTCATCCGATGTGAAGTACTGTACCCAGTGTGGCTACGGCAACCCTCCGAAACGTGGCGCGTGTTTGATGTGCTACTACTACCTCGACGTGGCGCCCGAAGGGAACATCTGCCCCAACTGTGAGACAGACAACCCCCGGGACGCGGTTTACTGCCGCAACTGTGCCACCGTTCTGGACGAGACGGCGGTGACGGAGGCACCGGCACCTGCGCTCGCAGAAGCGGCAACCGCCATTGTTGATGCTACCGGCGGTGCCCTCGGTGTCGAAGAAGAAGAATACGCCGAAGAAGACTATATGGAAGCAGAGGGAGCCCCCGAAGAGGACGAGGAGTTCCAGGAATTTCTTGCCCAACAGGATCAGATACGCGGGGGGGCAGACGAGACAGGTGCACCGCCGCCCCCACCGGCCCCCGATGCTGCCGAAGAGGAGGAAGAAGAGGCTCTTCCGGCTCCCTCCGAATTGAGTTTTGACGATGAAGAAGAGTTTGAAAGCGTCCGGGAGGAGGAGCTCCCGGCCCCTGGAGCTGAAGAAGAGGAAGAAGAGGAGCTCGCTCCCCCGCCGCCTCCGTCAGGGCTTTCTCTCGACCAGGACGTGATCAGTGAGACCGAGTCCGAGGTGGAAGAAGAGGAGGAAGAACTCCTGCCTCCCCCGGCGCCACCGTCGGAGATCGAGGAGGCGCCGGAGGACGAAGTGTCCATGCCGGTGCCGGAAGATCTCCCGGGTCTGGATGAAGAGGGTGAACAAGAGCCCCCTGCCGAGGAAATGTCGCTGGAAGAGCAGCCACCTGCGGGGGCCGAGCAACCCGAAGCGGCCCCGGAAGCTGAAGAGGCCGAAGCCGAGGAGGAAGAAGAGGAGGGTCTGGGTGGCTGGTCACTGGACTTCGATGAAGAAGACGAGCAGTAACACCGCGACCGCCCGCCTGCCGCATTCAGAAAAGATGATTGCTTCATGTCTCCATCTTCTATTGCCCAACGTCTCGCCGACGTAGAGGATCGGATAGCACAAGCCGCACGCGACAACGGACGCAGCCCCGATGACGTCAAACTTATAAGCGTGAGTAAGACGCGCGATCTGCCGGAGATTGTCGAGGCGCTCAAAGCCGGAGCCGTGGATCTGGGCGAAAACTACGCCCAGGAAATGATTGACAAAAACGAGCAACTCTTCGACATGGACGGTCTGCCGGACGTACGCTGGCATTTCATCGGTCACCTGCAGCGCAATAAGGCAAAGTACCTGGTGCACTTTTGCCATCTTATCCATTCGGTGGACAGTGTGCGCCTGGTGCAAGAGCTGGACCGGCGTGCCGGGCAGGCCCGGCGCAGGCAGCCGATACTTGTGCAGTTGGACCTGGCGCACGAAGAAACGAAGTTTGGCGCGTACGAAAGCGAACTGCCCGAGATTGTCGGGGCGGTGCTGGAGGCCGAGAATCTCGACTGGCGCGGCCTGATGTGTATGGCCCCGTACAGTGACGACCCGGAGAACTCGCGGCCGTATTACCGACGACTTGCACAGATCCGTGATGAGCTTTCGGACGATGGAGTGAGCTCACAGCACCTGCAGGAGCTTTCGATGGGCATGTCGCAGGATTTTGAGGTGGCCATCGAAGAGGGCGCAACGATGGTGCGTGTGGGGACGGCGATATTCGGGCCCCGGGAAAGCTGAACCATACAATCCGGACGCAAATGTATTGTTCGTCACCGACCTGAAGGTGTACAATAGACGGCGTACCTGGTGCTGACAACCCGGAATTCGACATCCGTCGCAATAAACGATACAGCCGACACTACAGAATTGGGGGGCACAACGATGTCGAAAGGACTGACTGAACGCGTCTGGACATTTATCAATCCCTGGTCCCAGGATCGCTACGACCCATACCGCCCACAGCGGCCGCTGGACTCCGACGTGTCGCACGACCTTGATGCAGGGGATGAGCCCGACGACACGTACTACCCACCCGGCAACCGGGGCGAACGCAGCGAGTTTGCCGGCGTCACCATCATCCGCGCAGAGCCCCAGGACATGGATGAAGCAACTGCGGTTGCCGACGAAATTAAACACCGCCTGCCCGTTCTCCTGAACCTGCAGAATGTCCCGGAACCCGATGCGATGCGCATCCGTGATTTTCTGGGCGGAGTCACCTACGGTCTCAATGGATATATGCGAAGAATTGCTGAATGGGTCTATATTTGTTCCCCGTTCGATATGCCCGTTGAGACGCTTGTACTCACAGGCACCAGCGTCAGCGACCGCGAGCAGGATTCGCCATTTGAAATGCCTGCGCAATATTGATCTGTCAAAGTTGTGCAGAGGGTCTGTGATGCCACCAGATGATGGAGGGAGCAGCGGTACTGCACCGGTCTGTGAAGTGACCGGAGAGAGTGCCGCTTATTAATTATGGGTAACCACAAATCATTCCATCTGGCCGTTATCGGCGCCGGAGCCATGGGATCCGGGATTATCACCTCTTTGGTTGATGCCGGAGCGCTCGAGGCCGACAGCATCATCGCCGCAGATATTGATGAACAGAAGCTCAAGGCGCTTGCGGATTCCACCGGCGTATCAACTGCCACCGACAACGTTTCGGCAATAAAGCAGGCTGAGACGGTGCTGCTGGCGGTGAAGCCCCAGGTGCTGCCAAATGTCCTGGAGGGCCTCTCCGGTGCGGTGAGAGGTCGCTGCGTTATGTCAATAGCCGCCGGGGTGCCGATCGCCACGTACGAAGAAGCGCTCGGCAGCGACACCAGCATCATCCGGGTCATGCCCAATATCCTGTGCACCGTTGGCGAGGCGGCCAGCGCGTATGCCCCCAACGAGGCGTGCTCCGATGATGACGTAGCGGAGGTTGACCGGCTTTTGAACGCTGTGGGGACGGCTGTTTGTGTCGAGGAGAAGCTGCTTGATGCGGTGACTGGTCTCTCCGGCAGTGGCCCGGCGTTTGCAGCAATATTTATCGGCGCGCTGATTGACGGCGGCGTTGCGGCGGGGCTCGCCCGATCGGACGCCGCGAAGCTGGCGACGCAGACGGTCCTGGGAGCCGCAAAGTGGATCGCACACAACGATTACTCCGCCGCAGAACTCAAG
>JBKHJK010000076.1:0-7803 GCA_046538215.1 Armatimonadota bacterium | reverse complement strand
TTACGTCCGTATTCTATCAGAATCCTCTCACTCCCATTGGTCTCTTTTTTCGGGGGAAGGTCACGTTGAATGCAAATATAGAAAATTTATTCAAATCCGTATTTTCGGGAGGAATGAAGATGCGGAGGTCCTCGCGTTCTTTGTCCTGATGATACCGGTAGGTGACGGTCTCACCGAGTGCATTTTTCCTCTCGATGGTTTTGTCCAGCGGATACTTCTCATTCGGAAAGACCATCCCGCAGTATTTACAGGTGAGCTGGTCGGGGGTCTCGACGCTCCAGCTAAAAATGCCGCTTCCCTGTGATCCGCCATGGCAATTGGAGCAGTAGCATAACTTGCAGAACGGTTTCTCGGGGACGAAGGAGAGCATCTGTTTGACACTCATCGACATGACCCGCTCACAGGCCCGGACATACGCATCGGCCGATTCCAGGTCGATATTATGCTCAATCAAGCACCGGGTGGTCGATGTCCACGGCCTGCCCGGCCGGATACGCGATCGCCGTCACAAATAACAATAGCCCTACGCAGATGATTCTACGCACGCTCATCACTGCTCCTTGCCTGCGAACCGGGTTTGATGAATCCCATCTATTCGCCTTCCACCATCGCCGTAGCGACGGGGATGGAGAAGGTGTTTTTACCTTCAATATCCCGCTGTGGGTAGTAAACCTCTGTGGTGGTGTCTCCGTCGATCCGCAGCCCATGGTCCATCGTCAGGACGATGACGCTCTTTCCGCTGCGTTTTTCGACACGTTCAATCTCATACCCGTGGGTATGGCCATTTCCGTGAGTGACAATCATCCATGTGCCGTGAAGAGTTTCTCCGTCGGGCAGATCTGCAGAGGTGACGAAGGCGTTATCCGGGTCACCATCCGGGATTCGCTCGGCCGTTTCGATGATCCCTTCGTGGGCCGGAGTATCGCACAGAATCTCGCTGTCGCCACAGGTCAAACGCGTGCCCTCAAACAGCCACATGGCGGACACTTCGTCTCTGACACTTCGTACAATGCCGAGTCGTCCGTCAATGGTCACATCGCCCGCGTTTCGCACCGTCCCCGGATCATCCAGGGTGCTGATGATCAGGTCTTCGGTATCGCCATGGGTGACCCGCAGGGCCACGGCGTTTTCATCTGCCGGGTGCAGAGGCACCTGTTCGATGGAGTCGATGAAGGGGCTCTCCATATACGGCTCTTCGACAGCAGCAAAGATGCTTTGAAGCGGCCTCTCACCGGTGCGCCGGACGACAAGCTGAGGCATCCAGAAGTCCCAGATCTTGCGGTTGTCGCCTGCTCTGCCCCTGCCGGCCCGGCGGATTGACGGTGATTCCCCCAGATATACCTCGGAGGTGTCCTGGTTAAGCATATGCAGTCGGACCTGGCGTTCCGGGGTCTGCTCATAGGCGAAGGTCACGGAGAAATCATCCCCGGTGCGGGCGCTGCGCATATCCTGGAAGATAGTGTAGGCTCGCGGCGCATCATCTCCCAAAAGATCCTCGGCCCCTTCAGTCATCTGTAGGCTCGTGGTCGAGGTCATATCCTCATCAGCGTCTCCGTGGGCAAGCCAATCATGTATGGTACCGCCACGCACGCGGAACAGATCCACCACATAGGCATCCTCTTCAGACACGGGGATCGTCACCAGCGTCCGCCGGTACATATCGAGATCTTCAATGTTTTCATATCCTCGCCCGCCATCCGCTGAGACAACAGACACACTCTGAGGTGAATGCGGTGCCGGGGAGGCAGGGAAAAACCACAACAGATCGCCGTCGGAGGGGTGCCCTCCCTGCTCTTTTTCATCCACAGCCACGAGATTGTGTGAGAACGTTCCACTGCACCACCAGCGGGTCTTGGTCCATGTATATCCGATGTCCGACAGCATCTCCCGCTCTTTGGCCCACAAAGTCAGATTCAGATTATCCCGATGCGCATGACCGTGAGACCCGGAGAAATGAAGCTGCGCCTGCATCTGGTTTTCTCCATGCCCGCGGCCAAGCGACGCATGACCATAGCCGGGCAGAATCGTGGAAACCGTGCTTTGCCGTGGCTCAGAACGCTCCTCGTTGGCCCAAGTGTCGTGGACCGGCGTCGAGCATCCGTTGGGGAAATCCACAACCTCCGGAGCGTGCATGGCTTTGTCCAAAAACGGAATATGCTCACGGGGCTGCAAGTTTGCGAAATGCTCACCGTCGACCTCGTCAACATACCCCTCCGGGTCTGAATACCCTTCAAGCGCCGCCAGGCACCGTCGGATACCGCCCATGGTCATGTAATGATAGCTGGGCGCTTCATGCCACATACCGTCATAGAAGCAGCCGCTGTTGACATTCTCCTGGATCCAACGGAATGCCCAGTGCACCCACGCGGGCTCCTGCATTACCATGCCCATCTGCGCGATTTCGCCCAGATACGCCACGTAGTTGCTGATGTGTTCGTCCTTCGCCTGAAGCGCGGCGTATATGTCGCGGAAGAAATCCGTCTCCAGCCGCTGTCGAACGTCGTATTCGCGCTCCTGCGACACCACCTCAAACTGCTCGCTGTCATGGACCATATCATACATATCCACGACCTGGGTGGGTACCTCGCTGGCGGGATAGTGCCAGCCCCACTTGCCTTCATCCCACTGATAGGGTGCCTGCTGGGAGGGGGCGAATTTGAAGTACCGCCCCTGGTTGCTCCCGTGCTTGGTGACAGCATAATGAGGATATGCGCTGGCGATTTTGTCCAGAATCAGTATCGCCCGGCGCGCATAGTCCTCCTTCCCTGTCGCCACGTAGGCTTTGCCCAGGCGCACCCCCTGTTGCAGAATCCATTCGCGCTTGAATTTCAGCAGATGTGCCGAAAAGAACGACTTCTCGTCAGTCTCCTCATCGAGATAGTACTTATAGGTGATTGTCTCACCGAGTGAATTCTCCCCGGACATGGTTTCGGTCTGGGGGTATTCATCGGAGGGATAAACCACGGTGCCGCAATCGGGACAACGCAACTGCTCCGGGTTCTCCTGAGACCAGGACATCTGATGGGAGGTGCTCAAACCACCCTCGCAGGCCGGACACGGACAGTAGGGCGCGAAATGCTTTTCGGGTACGTATTCCAGCATCTCTTCCTCTGACATCGCCATGACTTCAGTGAGGCCCGCCTCGTACGTCTCCGCGGCATCCGGATCCACTGCGTGATCCAGCAGCGGATAATCCGCTGCAAATGAAGCACACGACAGCAGGAGGATGCCAACAACGCTTGCGGTTATGAATAATTCAGAATGAATCACAGTATCGTTTCTCCTGTTGATTATTCCTGCCCCTGTGCGGTCATCGTCGCACAGATGGGGATGGTGAAAGAGTTGTCGCCCTCGATTGTGCGCTGGGGGAAATAGACCTCTTCGGTCGTATTTCCATTGATCTTCAGGCCATGCTCATGTGTAAGAATAACGTGGGTTTTCCCGCCGACCTTCTCCACACGGTCTATCTCATATCCGTGGGTAAAGCCGTTGCCGTGGGTGACGATGATCCATTGGCCCTGTAACGCGGTTTTTCCGGGCAGCTCGGCGGAGGTGATGAAAGCATCGTATTCGGCGCCCTCAGCTTTCCGGGTGGCGTCCTGGAGACTGCCGGTATAGAGACTTTGATCGGCGGAAAGGCTGTGTTGGCCGCTGGTGAGCTGGCGGCCCTCAAACAGCCACATACCGGTGATCGTCTCGCCCTCGCGGCGGACGATTCCCAGCCGCCCCTTCAGCGTCACGCCTGCGGCGGTGCGTTCCGGATATGGCTCCTCATCCAGCGTGCTGATGATTGTGTCAACGACCTCCCCGGCAACGACCTGCAGGGCAACACAATCCGGGTCGGCCGGGGTGACATCCACATGCCGGACCTCGTCGATGAAGGGCTGGCCGCTGAACGGCTCCTGCACGGCGGCGAAGGCGGAATGGAGGGGTGCCTGTCCCGTTCTTCGGGCGGCGATCTGCGGCATCCAGTAATCCAGTACCTTGCTGTCCTTCCCCTGAGTTCCCTGTCCTACACGGCGGACTGAGGGTACCTCGCTGAGGTACAGGTCGGTGGGCTCAGCGGCGGCCAGGTGCAGCCGGACGCCGCAATCAGGCTCTTCGGCATACCGGAGGGTGACCGAGGCGCCTTCGTTGGCACGGGCGTGTTGCACCTCCCGGCTGATCTCATACGATCTTGGAGGCTCCTCTCCGGCGAAGTCGCCCCTATCCGCCGACAGGTGCACGCTGGCTTCCATGGTCATATCTTCGTCGGCACTCCCGTGCATCAGCCAGTCATGCATCGACCCGCCCCGGGTGCGGAACACATCGACCACATAGGCATTTTCTTTCGAAACCGGCATCAGCCCCAGCAGCCGCCGGTACATGGTGACATCTTCGATATTGCTGTAGGCCCGGGTACCATCCACGGCCACCACCGAGACACTCTGGTCACTGTGGGGGACCGGAACCGCCGGGAAGAACCACTTCAGATCACCGTCGGAGGGTTGTCCCTTCTGCTCCTGGCGGTCGATGGCGACGAGGTTGTGGCTGATGGTGCTGGTCGCCCACCACCGAATCGTGGTCCAGGTATAACCGATGTCTGACAGCATCTCCCGGCCCTTCGCCCACAGAATCGCGCTGAGGGTGTCCCGGTGGGCGTGGCCGTAGGAGCCGGAGAAATGAAGCTGAGCCTGCATCTGATTTCCGGCCCGACCCCGTCCCAGTGCCGCCTGTCCGTACCCGGGAGCAATCGTCGAAACGGTCTCCACACTCGGCTCCGATCGTTTCCGATGTGGCCATGTATCGTGGACGGGGACTGAGGTGCCATCCGGGAAGGCCACAACCTTGAAGGCGTCCTGCACTTTTGCCCAAAAAGGCACATGCTCGATTGGATCAAGGTTCTCGATATGAGTCCCATCGATTTCATCCACATAGCCTTCAGGATCAGAATACCCTTCGATCACCGAAAAGGCCCGTCTAAGGCCGCCGAGGGTCATGTAGTGGTAGCTGGCCGACTCATGCCAGCAGCCGTCGAAGAAGAAGCCGGCGTTTACGTTGTCCTGGATCCAGCCAAAGGCACGGTGGACCATTGCAGGATCTCCCAGCACCCGCCCCAGCATCGCGGCACTGGCCACATCGTAGCCGACGACATTTCCGACATGAGAAGGGACAGCCTTCACTGCCTCATACGTGGCCCGGAAGAAGTCGTCTTCAATCCGCTCGCGGACATCGTAGCCGCGCTTTTGCGAGATTTGGTCAAAAACATCGCTGTCATAAATCAAATCATAAGCCTGGACAAGACCCCGTGAGATTTCGTTATGGAACCATCCCCACCGGCCCGCGTCCCACGGATAAGGAGGCTCCTGTGAATCACAGAACCTGATCCGCCTGATCCCTTCGATATACCTATTATGTATAGCCGGCCAGTGAGGGTAGAGGTGGGCGACTTTATCCAGAATCAGGACCACTCGTCGGGCGTACTTCTCTTCACCCGTAGCCTGATATGCCCGTCCCAGGTCCTGGGCCTGATTTACCAGCCATTCCCGTCTGTATTTGTCCAGATGTCCGCTGAGGAAATGCCGCACGTCTTTCTCCTCATTGTAGTAGTACGGGAATCGCACCGTCTCCCCCAGGGCGTTCTTGCCTTCCATAAAATGATCTTCGGGATAGTCTTCGTCGGGGAAAGTCGCGCCGCAATACGTGCATACGATGTGTTCGGGGTCTTCGATGCTCCATTCGAAAGTACCCCTGCCGCGTCCGCCCTCGTAGCAGTTCGGACATCCGCAATAGCAGATGGCTGGCAGTTCGGGCATAAAGTCCAGCATCTCTTCTTCACTCATGGCCATGACCCGATCCACGGCCTGGACATAACTGTCGGCATCTTCAGGATCGACCTGTGCGCACACCGGATGCTCTTCGGCTGAAAAGGCGGCAGTGGCAGCCATTGCGATCAATATCATCATGATCGCCAGAACCCAGTTCACCGTACCGGTACCTTCCATAGTCCACATCAGCAAGCACCTACCAGAATGCTTTTTGGGTGATGTCTTGCTATTGCACACAAATGCCATGCAGACCTCCTGGCGGTCTCTATGCGGCCATGCGTGGCCGCCAAGTGAGCGGCGTGACGCCCTTATTATTCTCCGCGGTTACATCGGCCCCGTGCTCTAATAGTAGTTCCGCGCCCCTGGTCTGGCCACAACGAGCGGCAACATGCAGAGGTGTAGATCCTCCCCATGCTTCCACCAGGACCCACACAACCACCCCAAATGCGGTGACCGCTACGACGATAAATACCTATGCGCTCATCGTTTACGCCTCCTCCTGTGATTTTCCCGATATGGGCAAGGGCTTTTGGTCACCCGTGCGAAAACTTTCGCTTAAATCGCCTCACAGCCGCTTCTATTTCTCCGACGGCTTGATAAGACCGGCCAGTGCCGCCCGCTGGTCCTCAGGAAGCTCCTGGAGCCGCTTTGCCAGCTCGAGGGTCTCTTCGTCCACGTCCGGCTTCAGCTCCTGGTCTTGGCGGTTCACCATTGCCCGGGCAAGCCGGCTATTCTTCACCTTCGCATACACGCGGGTGGTCTCCGGCTTTGAATGTCCCAAAGCGTCCTGTACCAGGGCCAGGTCTCCGGTCTCTTCCAGCAGGTCGGTTGCGAACGTGTGACGCAAAGCGTGGGGGTGGACGCGCCAGTCGATACCGGCGTCCTTGCCTTTGCGGGCGGCCAGTTCCCGGAGATAACTGCTCTTAATCTGCGTCCCTTTGAGCGTACAGAAAACCCACTTTGTCCGCCCGAGGCCCTGGGCGCTTTTCTCTTCGAGCCAGTCATGCAGCAGGCGGTCGGCGTTCTCGGGCAGATAAATATTCCGCTGCTTGCCACCCTTGGTCTCCTTAAGCGCCAGGCTGGTGATCTCCTGCCCGTCAACCTCCACGCGCTTGATGTCGGGGGTCTTGAGGCCGATGACCTCGCACACCCGCAGGCCAGCATCATGCATCAGAGTAAAGAGGGCTTTGTTGCGCAGGCCGGTGGGTGCGTTTTCATTAAACTCGCCGATGAAGGCGTTCCATTCGTGCCTGGTCATGACATCGGGCAATGTGTCGGTCATTTCCGGTTTCCCCCGTTACAATTACGATATAGGCCAGTATTGTAAGTCTATATCGGGTCAAACCGGAAGTCCAGCCCTTCCCTCCTCTTTACGTAATTATTTGGTGGATTGCTCGAGGCCCGCGCCGATCAGAATATCAGCCACCAGCCTGCAATCGAGCACCCCTCTGAGCCGCCACGCGGAAACCTCGCTCCCAGAGCGCCTACTCCTGCCGAAACAGGACCTGCAGAATGCTGGATTTAGCCTCGAATGGGGCGAACAGGTGTACGAGGGTTTGCTTGCCATACAGAAGGAAGGGATGCCAACCGGTGTCTCAATACCGCGTTCACCGGCTCGAGTACTGCTCGTTGCTGTTCTTCAAACATCGAACCAATAATTTTTCCCGGGGATTTTGGTATCGACTTTGTACCTACTTTGTCGCGATAGGCTTTGCGCTTATCGCCCCAATTTCCCTCCCTTATGAGCATCGTAGCCGACGATTTTATCCGGGTTCTTTCACTGTTGTAGCGCCCGAAGCCTACAAATGAACCTGTTCGATCAATAGCTCCCAAAGGGTGTCACACTCGGGATATGTCAACTGCAAAAGGAAAGCCGGTGCCTCTGTGTCTCGTGGCTTTTTGGCCCCTTCTGAGAATATGGCTCTTTGGGACACCCCTGGGAAGGACAGCATAGGACATTGATAGGTCATCAATAGGCCATTCAGGGTTATCGATC
>JBKHJK010000075.1:0-7846 GCA_046538215.1 Armatimonadota bacterium | reverse complement strand
GCACCGACATCAGTTGCAGGCCGGAGGGGAAAACGTGCAGGCTCTCCAGGACGAAGTTCACGCTGGGAGTCAGTTCTCCGCTTTTGATCTCAACGACGCGCTCCGAGGGCCGGGCCTGGAAGCCCCTGGTCACTGGCTTGACCGTAACCTTGCCCGCTGGAAGCCCGAATTCTTCATCACCGTTCACCGGTGGGATCCGGTAGTTGGCCTCCGTCCCGTCACCGGGATCGAACTTCGTATCCACGGTCTCGGTGGCAATGATCTCGCCGCCGGATATGACGTGAATGGTCACATCGGGGATGGCAGCGCCGCTGGTCGCGCTTGTCACCAGCCCCGCCACGGCTCCGGGATCCACTGTTTCGAGCGCAAATTCAAGGTTGGAGGTTTGCAGGGAGGTGATTGTAGTCCCTTCGGGACCGGCGGTTTCGTAGCCCGCGGCGCCCGCGTAAACCTGGTACGATCCGGGCTGCAGGCTGATGTTGGCCATGCCTGTTTCATCCGTGTTGCGGTCGGTGATCAGTTGATCGTCCTGGTACACTTCCACCAGCGCGTTCTCGATGTCTGCTCCCGCTTCGGCAGCAGTTACGTGCACCGACAGCGTCCCGTCCGCCGCACCCAGTGCAAAGGTGACGTTCGAGGTACTGCCGGGGACCACTGTTACTTCTATCTGCTGGCTGCCGTATCCGATATCGCTGCCGTCTGCAACAACAACATAATCGCCGGCATCGAGGTCGGGAACCGTGAAGGTTCCATCCGCGGCGCTGTATTCCGGTTCTCCGATCGGGCCCTCCAGTTCATCCAGATCGTGGCGCCCGTCGTCCTGCGCGACTTTTACACCGATGGTGTCGGCACCATCGTCGGTGTCTCCGTTCTCCTCATCATCTTCCGGTTCGGGGATGCGATAGACCAGGATTTCGACATTCCGAAGGAAGTCGTCCGTCGCCTCAGATGTCACAATGCCGGAGATGGCGCCGGGTTGCGCTTCTTTCATGGCGAAGTCTATCTGCACGGGCAGCCGTCCGCCGTGGACGTAGGACCAGGAAGCGTGATCCACCTCATAGCCGGTCCGGATAACTTCGAAGCTGTAGCGGCCGGGGTTCAGGCCCTGCATGATGTATGTCCCGTCGTCTTCACAGCGAACCGCATATTCGCGGTCGCCCTGGACGGCTATAACGATGGGATTGGGATTTGTGACCGGCTGTGCGCCCTCGCTGATCGAAACAACCTGTCCCTGGAAGGCACCGGTGCGCATCCAGCATTTGGCGTTATGCAGCAGGTGGCTCCGGTGATTCTGGCAGTGGTCCGGAAGGTTGCTGGGGCTGTGATATCGGCGATGGATCTGTTCGAACCCGAATGCGAAATAGCCCATTCGCGACCCGGTGGTCTCATTCCGGTACCGGGTGGCCGCAGGAGCACCGTCGAAGCCGCCGTAGCCGTAGATCTTTGTGTCACCAATCGGTGTTATGACATCAGGCCGCTGTGAGTAGTGCGATGCATCGCAGTAGCAGGGCTGATTGCGAGGCGTCTGCGGTGTGACCAGTGCGATCGGGTTGTCATCGGTATCGTACCAGTGTGGCGGCCACTCAATGTCGGCGCCCGGGTGGGTTCGCCCGCTCTCTGCGTACGCATCCCACGCGATCGGATCTCCCTCGCGTCCGCCGAGGGTAAACGCCCAGCCGCCACCACCAACATCGCTGGCGTAATCGGCTCTCAGATAATCGCGCAGGAACGCGTTTTCCACCTTGCCACCGAGTGTCAGGGCGAAGGCGATGTCTTCTCCACCAATCAGCAGCCGCCCGCCCATATCCAGGAAGTTCCCGAGTTTTGCCTGTGTCTCTGCATCCTGGATGGTTCCGGGCCCAATCCAGACGTTGCCGGCATGGGGAGCCGCCCACATTACCATCCTGTTGGCGACCAGAACCTCGCGGTCTGCCACTGCAGTCTGCGGGTTGGCCCGCGCATCTTCCGGATCAAGCTGATACTCCGTTGTCGGAAGATAATTTCGCAAAATGTGGTCGGGGATCGGCCCACGACAGAGAATCCGCCAGACATCATAACTCTCGTTGAATGGACCGGCGATGCTATCGAAGTCAATGGTGGATTCAAGTCCCGGCACATAACCGGGGTTGTAGCACCAGTAGCTCTCCACCGGCCACGGCGTGGGCAGCCAGTCGAAGTTGTTGCCCGTTTCCTCGATAAAGAGCTGGCCCTCACAGTAATCGTCCACAAACAGCACACGGTCATCGGGGTTGAAGATTTTGGTGCTCAAACCCCACACGTCGTCGTACTCAAACGGATTGCCGGTGGGGCTGTTGTCGGTCACCTGTATGTCAATGATATAGTCGCGCTCGGTCGGAAGTGTCGTCCATACGCCTGTAAATGTCCCATCGTTCGCCGTCTCATCGGGGTCCACACCGTCGTCCCGCAGCCGGATCGCATCAATAGTCCGGCAATCGCGCTCGAGATACCGGGTGCCGCTGAAGTTCGATTCGAAGGGTTGATCGGGCATGATATCGTAGATTTTCAGGTCGGGGTCCTTAAATTCGGCCCATATCTCGTTGACGCCCGATCCCTTATCGTATGCCTCCACTGAAACGACCACATCGTCGCCGGGGGAAAGAATACGGGGGGTGGCCTCGGGTAGCGACTTCAGCTGGACGGGAGTGTGATCCTCGACAATGCGAGCCCAGATATCCGGTTCGCTGCTCGTCTCATCCATTCGCATTGACTGGTAAACGACGACATCACGCGCGTGTATGACGCCATCGGGACGGTTGACCGTCAGCCCCGGCGCCCACGTCGGATATGTGTCGTCGTATGAGTTACCTTCATCATCCGGTTCTCCGTCACTGACCAGTGAAGGTTCCGGTCCGGCGACCTCTCCCGCCGCCAGGACGCTCCAGACATTGAAATCATCCTCGGTGTCACCCGTGTAGGCGGGGCGTGTGGATGCAAAAAGCAGGCTGTTGCCGTCAGCGCTCCAGGCGGGATCAATATCCTGTACATTGGGATTGCCGCTGCCGTTGGTAAGCTGTGTCTGTGAGCCGCCTTCAGAGTCAACGCTGTATATCTGGCTCCCTGTGGCCGTCTCCACCTGGTAGGCGATGATGTTTCTGGTGGGAGACCATGCGGGCTTTGTTTCATCCTGCGAACTCGATGTCAGCCGCTGGGCACTCCCGGCCCCTGTTGAATCGATCTTATAAATGTCCCACTGGCCATTGACATCGGACTGAAAGGCCAGCCACTGGCCGTCGTAGGACCATGTCGGGTGGCGCTTGTTTCCGGGCGGGCCGGTGATTTGCCAGATCACGCCCGTGCTGATTTCGACCGTATATATTTCCCAGTTGCCCGTCTCGTTGGAGGCATACGCCAGGAGGCGGCCGCCGGGGTCATAGGCGGGCTCTCTCTGATCGCCTGGCAGGTCAATAACCTTTTTCTGCTGAACGCCCTGCGGAGCAGAAGACGGGGTAGGATCGGGGATCATTTGCCACAAATCAAAGTCAGCATCGGGCGGGAGGACTGGATCAATGAGGTTATCGCCATCAAGATCTTCGCCATTGCTGACGAAGGCCACGCGGTTTTGACCGAGCACAGGGGCCGCATCAGGCTCGAGTTCCTGCGTGGCAGTCGCGTTGCCGGTCAGATCGTCGTTGGGGTCGGGTCCGGAGCCGGTTTGCATCGGTTCCACACGGGGAGTGACCTCAGGGCAATCACCACACCCCAGAATCCGCCGCTGTGAGGCCGGTGGTTGTACCCGGGCCTCCTGCGGAGCATTCATCGCCGCCGGGGAGTCCGGTTGCGTGAACTGCTGGGTGACTGCAAACGATGCAAGTACCAGAAGGAAAAATAGAACGCAAAATAGCAATATCGGTATCAGCGGTCGGGTGCGGCCCTTCTGCAAAATCATCACTCCCCGACAGATGCAGTGGTCCATCTATTACTGCAGGTACTATTATTGCTCCCAAAAGCGGTATTCTTCGACCGTAAAGCGGGACCGCAAACTTTTGCATACCGTTAACGGTGCGATGTCACGATACCACCGCTTCGACAGTTAAAGAGTATAGCACAGGCCATTGCGCTTGCCAAGAGACGATATGTCCCTGACGTGCAAACCCCGTCAGACTGCCATCGTGGCCCAGAAGCGGCGTTTCTCTATCGGCGGACACGCAGCTTCTCGTACAGACGCAGCATTTCCCGCCACAGGTACTCTTTCCCTTTTTCTGTGTTTACCTCAAAATCCGCTGCGGGCCGATCGAGACCAGCTGCTGCGTGTGAATCAAGTCTTCGTTCGGCCTCCTGCCGGCTAATTTGGTCTCTTCTTTGGATCCGGTCTGCACGTATATCGCGGGCTGCGGTGATGTTCACGGTCACATCGGTAAGCTCATCAGCCCCCATTTCAAACAGGTTCGCCGCCTCCACGGCCACGATGTCCGGAGGGCAGGGCTGCTGTGCCAGGGCTTGTATCTTTTCGCGCAGCGTCTTCTTCATGGCCGGATACATGATGGCATTCAGGCGCTTTCGCGCGGCCTCGTCCTGAAAAATGCGCTTCGCCAGTTTGCCGCGCCGCAGCCGCCGGTTATCAAAGTATTCGTCACCAAACGTGCGTCGGATCCGCCTGCACAGGTCGCTTTCCGGCTGCAGGAGCTCGCGAGAGACGTCATCAGCCTGGATGGTGACCGCGCCGAGGCTGTTTAATATGCCCAGCACATGGGTCTTTCCGGCCCCCATGGCCCCCAAAACACCCACGACGATCATTACTTTGCGCTCCGTTTTGAAGCCCGCTGCTATTCCTCTTCTCCCTCGTCGGCCTCCGGCCCTTCATTTTCCGCTTCTTCGTCTTCCTCTTCTTCGCCTTCTTCGATTTTTTCTGCTTCAGGTGTCGGCTCTTCGGGTGTTTCTTCAGCTTCCTGTTGCTCGTCCGTTTCGTCTTCGGCTTCTGCACTGCTCTGTTGTTCAGTCGTTTCGGGCTCCTGGGGCTCTTCGCCTTCTTTTTCGGTCTCGGATTCTGTATCAGCCACCGCGTCCTGCAGGACGTCGCCGAACTGGTCGCCGAGTGTTCGAGTTTCGGTCTCCTGCTTTTCCAGGTACTCCTGGACCTCTTCGCGCTCTTTTTGCTCGACGGCGCCCACGAGGCTGAGGGTCATCCGTCGGGCGCTGGGCCGCAATTCTGTAACTTTCAGCTCCAGCGCTTCGCCCTCGCTGATAACCTCACTGACCTGGGATACATGTCTCTCAGACAGCTCCGAAATGGGCAAAAAGCCCTCCACGTCGTGCTCTGGAAGCTGGGCGAATGCCCCGGTTTTGACGATTCGAGTGATCTTCGCGTCCACCAGCGAACCGGGGTGAAGCGTTTTGGAAATTTCCTTCCACGGGTCCGGGAGGATCTGCCGGCGTGACAGTGAAATACGCTCGCGCTCCCGGTCAATGTCCAGCACCGCGACTTTCAGGGTGTCGCCGACGTTGAGCACATCTGCCGGATCCTCCACGCGCGTCCAGGATATCTCCGAGACGTGCAGCAGACCGTCCACACCGCCCAGGTTGATGAACGCTCCGTAGTTGGTGAGGTTGCGGACCTTGCCCTCACAGACCATGCCCTCTTCGAGACTGTCGAGGGTCTCTTCCTTGCGCTTCTTGCGCTCTTCTTCGACAACGAGGCGGTGAGAACAGATGACTTTCTTGGACTGTCTTTCAGCCTCGATGATTTTCAATCGCAATGACTGGCCTACATAACGCTCCAGGTTTTGCAGGTTCCTGGTGGCCATGTGTGAGCCGGGGATGAAGCCGGGCACGCCGACATCCACCCGGAGGCCACCCTTGACGCGCTCTGTGACCATCCCTTCGATGACCTCTCCACTCTCAACGGCCTCCAGCAGGCGCTGCCAGGTCCGTTCGTAATCGGCACGGCGCTTTGAAAGCTTAATCCGGCCGTTTTTGTCATCAACGCCGACGACGGCGACCTCGATCTTATCCTCAATTTCGGGCATCTCATCCTCGCCGAACTCAGCCGTCGGAACGAGGCCTTCATATTTATGGCCGACATCCACGGTGATATATTGATCGCCGACATAGGCGACGATACCCTCAATAATCTCGCCCTTTTCCACCGTCCGCGGTGCGGCTTCTTTCAACGCCCGCTCCATGAGGTTTTCATCGTCTTGCGGCTGCTGTTGTGCAGTCTCTTCAGATGTCCGCTCATCGTTCTCATCTTTCTGTTCCATTTCGGTGTCCTTATTTCTGGTGTCGTCGTCTTCGAGATCCCAGCTCATCACATTGACTCCATTCGTCGTAAGTTCGGTAGATAGACCGGAAGTAATTGATACGCGCGTAACGTCTCACTTCATAGCTATTATACCGGCAGGGGCTCCATGTCACGCCAATTATCCCCCATAGCAACGTCCACCGTCAACGGTACACTCAATTCGTAGGCGTTTTCCATCACTTCCCGGACGGCTTCACTCACGTCCCTGACACCCTCGGGGGGGGTGCGCAGGACGATTTCGTCATGCACCTGCAGCAGCATCTCAGTGTCGGGAAACTGCTCTTTGAGCACCTCATCGAGCCGGACCATGGCGATTTTGACAATGTCTGCGGCGGTGCCCTGCAGTGGGGCATTGGCGGCGGCTCGCTCTGCGTAGGCCCTCGCACCACGGTTGCTGGTCAAAAGATCCGGCATCGGGCGGCGGCGGCCCAGCGCGGTGCTGACATAGCCGGTTTCCCGCGCTTTTTCTACGGTCTGTTGCATGAATGCCTCGACCTTCGGAAGCCGTCGGTGGTAATTCTCAATGAACTCTCTGGCCTCTGCTGTGGAGATATCGAGCTGTGAGGCCAGGGCGCGGGAGCCCATGCCGTACAAAATCGCGTAATTCACCGTCTTCCCGGCACTGCGCATCTCGTAGCTGACATCCTCTTCATCAACGTCGAAAATGAGGGCCGCGGTCAGGGCATGGATGTCACGGCCCTCTTCGAACGCCTCTGTCAGTGTCGGGTCTCCGGACATGTCCGCCAGTATCCGCAGCTCAATCTGCGAATAGTCACCGGCCAGCAGCACTTTGCCCTCGACGCCGGACCAGAAACAGCTCCGGATTTCGCGGCCCCATTCGGTGCGGATGGGGATGTTCTGCAGATTCGGCCCGCGTGAGGAGAGCCGCCCTGTGGCCGTCACTGTTTGCTCAAAGGTGGTGTGAATCAGGCCTGTGCCGGGATCTGTTTCCTCTGCAAGTGAATCGACGTAAGTGCTTTTCAGCTTCGCATAGCCACGGTATTCGAGGATGCATTCAACGATTTCGTACTCCTCTTTGAGGTCTTCCAGCACATCGGCCGCCGTTGACCAGCCGGTTTTGGTCCTGCGGCCTCCTGGAAGCTCCATCTGCTCAAACAGCACCTCGCCGACCTGTTTGGGAGAATCAATATTAAACTCGGTCCCGGCGATCTCGTAGATGCACTTTGCCAGCGTCTCCATCATCTCATCAAGCTGCCGGCCAACCTCGGCGAGACGCTCGGTGTCCATGCCGATGCCTGCTCTCTCCATATCCACCAGGATCGGCACGAGCGGGAGCTCGATTTCTTCGAAAACCGAAAGCGTCCCCTGCTCTTTCATTTCCCGGCGCAGGCGATCTTCCAGTTGCGCGCAGGCGAGGGCCTCCACACACCCGTGTGCACGCCATCCGGGGAGCCCTTCGACATCCTCGGCGTCTTCGTCGGGCCGGTCCCAGCCCAGACACTGCGCCGCCCACTGGCACACCGAATGGTCCGTCCGCTGGGGGGTGATCAGGTAATCCGCGATCTCCGCATCGAAGCCCAGTCCACAGATGGCAACACCAAACTGCCGCATGATGCTGTCGAGGTC
>JBKHJK010000074.1:0-7875 GCA_046538215.1 Armatimonadota bacterium | reverse complement strand
GTTGTCGTCTGCTCCACCGGCCACATCGGTGACCTGATGCCGATGGACGCTGTGAGCGCAGGTATTGAGGAGCTTGCCGGGACGCTCACCCGGCAGGACCCGGACCGCATCGCCCGCGGCATTATGACCACCGACACCGTCCCCAAGCAGTGTGCGGTGGAGCTTGAAATCGGCGGAGAAACCGTCCGCATGGGGGGCATCTGCAAGGGCGCCGGAATGATCTGCCCGGACATGGCGACCATGCTGGCGTGCATCACCACCGACGCCGCGGTCGCTCCGGAACTTCTGCAACAGACGCTGATCTGGTGTGTTGAGCGGTCGTTCAACTGCATCAGTGTTGACGGCTCGATGAGCACCAATGACACAGTCGCTGTCCTTGCCAACGGCGCTTCGGGCGCACCGGAGCTGGCCGCCGAAAGTGACGACGACTTCAAGACCTTCCGGGATGCGCTGCTTTACGTCACACAGTCTCTGGCCAAACAGATCGTCCGTGACGGCGAAGGGGCCACGAAGATCATGTCCATCACCGTCAGCGGCGCCGAAAGCTTTGTGCAGGCCCGGCAGGTGGCCCGCAATATTTCAACGTACAACCTGGTGAAGACGATGCTGTACGGCGGTGACTTCAACTGGGGCCGGATCGTGGCGGCGATGGGAGCCAGCCTCGTCCCCTTCGATCCCGACAGATGCACAATCACCATGGCCGGCGTCACCGCATTTGAAGACGGACAGGTGCTGGATTTTGATGTCGCTGACGCCCGCCGGAAGATGCAGCAGGGCGATGTGGATGTGCAGGTGGACCTGAATATGGGCGGCGGTGAAGCCACCGTCTGGACCTGTGACCTGACGCCCGAATACGTGCATCTGAACGCCGAATACGACGCCTCCGATCTCGCCGGAGGCCCGGACGACTGATTTCACACGCAGGCAGGTGACCATGGATGTCAAAGCTATCGTTCAACAACGGATTTCATGAACGGGTCGGCACACTCACCGAGGCGCTGCCATATATCCGCCAATGGTCAGGCAAGACCGTGGTGGTCAAATACGGTGGGGCGGCGATGACCGATCCCGAGCTGCAGCGCAGTGTCATGAAAGACCTGGTGCTGCTGCATTATGTCGGCGTGCGGGTGGTGCTGGTGCACGGTGGCGGGAAGGCCATCAGCGCGATGATGGAAAAGCTGGGCGAGGAGCCGGAGTTCGTCGGCGGCCTGCGCGTGACCGGCGCCTCGACGATGGAGATCGTGCAGATGGTGCTGGTGGGCAGCGTCGGCCAGCAGCTTGTGTCGCTGCTGAATGCCGAAGGCGGCCGCGCCGTCAGTCTCTCCGGCAAAGACGCCAATATGATCGTCGCATGCAAAAAGGAATGTCCCGAGGGCGACCTGGGCTACGTCGGACAGGTCGAATCGATAGATACACATGCCATCACCTGTTTGACCGAAAATGGCTACATCGTCTGTCTGGCACCTGTGGGCGTGGGGCCGGACGCACGCAGCTACAATATCAACGCCGACACCGTCGCCTCGGCAGTCGCCGCAAAGCTCGGCGCTGAAAAGCTGGTGCTGCTGACAGATGTGAAGGGGATTATGAAGGACGTTGATGACCCCGACACACTCATCAGCTCCGCGACGCTTGACGAAGCCCGGAGGCTGCTTGAGGACGGCACCGTCGTCGGTGGGATGATTCCGAAGGTCGAGGCGTGTATCGAAGCAGTCGAACAGGGCGTTTCACGCGCCCATCTCATTGACGGCCGCATGGAACATTCGCTTTTGATGGAGCTATTCACCGAACAGGGCGTCGGCAGCATGATCGTCGCCGGGGAGGACAACTCCAATGACGAATGACGAGGCCGCACAGCTCACCGAACAGTACCTGATGCCCACCTACTCGCCACTTCCCGTCGCCTTCGTGCGCGGTGAAGGAGCGCGGCTGTGGGATGCGGATGGCAACGAATACCTGGATTTCGTCGCCGGGATTTCCGTTCTCGCACCCGGCCACTCACACCCGAAGGTGACCGGGGCCATCTGCGAGCAGGCACAGAAAATCATGCACACGTCCAATCTCTACAATATTGCGCCGCAGGGACTTCTGGCGAAGAAGCTTTCGGAGATTTCCTGTGGCGACCGGTCATTTTTCTGCAACAGCGGCGCGGAGGCCAACGAAGCGGCCATCAAGCTCGCCCGCAAATGGGCGGATATCCACCGCGGCCCGGACTGCCGCACCATCATCACCGCCTACATGTCATTCCATGGCCGCACCATGGCGACGGTGACGGCCACCGGACAGGAGAAGTACCAGAAGCCGTTTGCGCCGCTTCCCGGCGGATTCAAATACGCGCCCTTTGACAATATCGAGGCGCTTGAAAACATTATTGATGACACCACCTGTGCGATCATGCTGGAGCCGATACAGGCCGAGGGCGGCATCAATGTGCCCTCATCGGGCTATCTGCAGGCTGTGGGGGACCTGTGTGAGGCCAACGAGCTGCTGCTGATCTTCGACGAGGTGCAGACAGGCATGGGGCGGACGGGTGAGTGGTTCGCCTACATGGACGAGGGCGTCGAGCCGGATATTTTCACGATGGCCAAGGCCCTCGGCGGGGGTTTCCCCATCGGGGCGTGTGTGGCGAAAGAAGATGTCGCGCAGGCGTTCGAGCCGGGCAACCACGCCTCCACCTTCGGCGGCAACCACCTCGCCTGCACCGCGGCTCTCGCGGCTATCGAGGCCATCGAAAGTGAAGACATGGTGGCAAACGCCGCGCGAATGGGGCAATACTTCAAATCACGGGTGGATGAGCTGGCGGCAGAGCACGACTTCATCAGCGGCTGTCGCGGGCGCGGCCTGCTCCTGGGGCTGGAGCTTAAAAACATCAACGGCCGCGATCTGCAGGTGGCGTGCCTCGAGAAAGGCCTCGTCGTCAATGCCCTCGGAGAGGACCTCCTGCGCATCGCCCCGCCCCTGACCATCACCGAAGCCGATGTGGATGAGGCGTTCGAAAAGATCATCACCGCCGCACAGAGCATGTAGTCCACAACGCGGCTTTCGGGTGTTCACGAGTTCACAAAGCGTGTGTATGCGAAAAGACAAGCAAACATCTCCGTGTCTCGGCCCTGGATTTTGATGTTGTTGTCCAAATCCAGGGTGAAAACGCGTTGTCCAGCGTTTTCAGCTTCCAGCCCGAGTCACTCGCCTTCATTCTGTGAGTCAGCCTGGACTGCAACGGAAGCCTCTCCTGGTGCGGATAACGGCCTCGTTTGATACTTGGGGAACGGGCGTGTCACGACTCGGGCTGGAAGCTGGCGGCACACGACGTCGCCACCCTCGGGCTGTAGAAAACACAGCCCTCAGGCCGAGCCACGGGGATGTTTAGCCCGCTCAGCCAAACTGCAAAGGCTTCCCACAGGCATTTCGGGCGCAGCAGCGGCTCATTGTGGTTCCGGGGTTTCGAGACTACTCCACATCCTCGCCGCGGTAGGCTTCTGGTTCGTGGATGATGATGTCGTCGGCGTGGCGGAGGTGCCAGACCAGGCGCCCCCAATTCAGTGACCACAAATCCCGTATGCGGTGAATCTGGCCCAGGGTTGCGATGCTGCCGACTCCAAAGACGATGGACTTACACAGGCTGTAGAAGGTCCGCATCGTCCACAGCACCGCCGTTTTGATGCGCCCCTCGTGGATGCGGAAGTATTCAAACTCCGACATGCTCATCATGACATTCAGGCGCAGTGGCGGTACGAGGTCGGCTGACTTGCGCGTTTTGTGAATACAGGTGGCATTCAGCGCGACAACTCTTCGCCATCCAGCCTCCGCCATCCTCCGGCACCATTCTGCATCGTCGTACCACATGAAGATCCGCTCATCCATCAGGCCGATATCATCCACGGTCTCCGCCCGCACCATCTGGCACGCGCCGAACACCCAGTCCACCTCATGGATGCCGTCCGGGGCGCTGTCGGGGGTTTCGACAATCTCAAGTTTGTGGGTGAGTAAGGCAGGAAGCAGATGAGCGGCCAGTCGGGGAAAATGACACGCCGTGGGCTGCTTTGAGCCGTCGGGATACTGAAGCTGCGCGCTGGCGGTGCCGATGTCGTCATGCTCATCCAGCACTCGAACCAGCTCGCTCATGCAGCCGGGGGTCAGCTCTGCATCGCTGTTGAGCATGAGGTAATGGCGGCCCTGCCCTCGCCGCATCCCCTGGTTGCTGGCCTGCGTGTAGCCGAGGTTGTCGTCATTGGCAATCAGATGAGCCTCCGGAAAGTCCTCCTGCACCATCGCGGCGCTGCCGTCGGTAGAGCCGTTGTCAACAACGATGACCTCGATGTCGAGATCGTCGTGATGCTCCCGGCACGACTGCAGCGCCGCCCTGAGGTCCTCGCGCGTGTTCCAGTTGACAATGACGACCGATACGTCCATGTATCTCCTTTTCAGATCGAGGACTTAATGTGTGCACAGACAGCCCCACGAATGCCCTGGTGTCAAAGAACGTGCGGCGTCAAATCCACACCACACTCTCCACATCGGCTCCTGAGACCGCCCGAAGCGCCTCAATCCTGCAGGTACACGGAGGTTGCCAGGGGGATGACGAAGGTGTTTTCACCCTCCATGGTGCTTTGCGGGAAGAAGACGTGGGAGGTCTTTTCGCCCTCGATGCGCAGGCCGTGATCCATGGTCAGCACGATGGCTGTCTGTCCGTCGCGATGCTCCACGCGTTCGATTTCATAGCCGTGGGTGCGGCCGTTGGGGTGGCTGACGATCATCCACATGCCGTGCAGCGCCCGGTCTTCGGGCAGATCTGCATCGGTGAAAAGCGCATCTGTATCCGCCCCGTCACTGATCCGCTGGGCTCCCGCAATTGTGCCTGAATACGATGCTGCGGGGGCTTCCACAGCGGCGCCGGCACATTGCAGTTCAGTGCCTTCAAACAGCCACATCCCGGTGACGCGACCCTGGTCATGTCGGACAATCCCCAGCCGCCCGGCGAGGGTGATACCATCGGCGCTGCACGTATCTTTCGAGGGACTGGCAAGCACTGTATCCACGATCTCGCCGTGACGGATGCGCAGGGCAACTGCGTCGGTGTCATCCGGCTGCACCTGCAGCCGCTCGACGGTATCTATGAAGGTGGCTTCCGAAAACGGCTCTTCGACCATGGTGAAAACGGTGGAAAGCGGGGCCTCACCGGTCCGGCGCACGACCATCTGCGGCATCCAGTAATCATACACGGCGCCCGAATCCCGCCCGGCCTTGCGGACCGACGGAGATTTCCCCAGCATGAGCAGGCTCTGCGATTCACCCGCGAGATGAATCCGCACTCCCTCCTCGGGGCTTTCCGTATATCTGAAGGTGGTCACAGCGTCCGTGACATCGCCGCTGGTTTTCACGTCTCGGATGACGCCGTAGGGATTGAACCGGGAGCCCTCGGTCTTGGGCTCCTCCCATGTGTCTTCCGACTCCAGCAGGTTCTCGCGCTGGCCCGTCAGAGGTACGCTGCAGGTGGCGGTCATGTCGTCATCGGCGTCTCCGTGCAGCAGCCAGTCATGCGTCGAGCCGCCCACAGTCCGGAAGATGTCCACCACATACGCGTCGGCGGACGACACAGGCACGGTGACCAGCATCCGCCGGTAGGTCTGCAGGTCTTCAATCGCATGATATGCTCGCCTGCCGTCCGCCTCCACCATCGCGACTCCGCCGGTGTCCGGGAAGTAATGCAACAGATTCCCGTCAGAGTTGCTGCCGTTCTGGTTGGCCCGGTCAATCGCCACGAGGTTGTGGCCGATGGTGCAGATATTCCACCAGCGCAGCTTCGTGTGGGTGTAGCCGAGGTCACACAGCATCTCGTGGCCCTTCGCCCACAGCGCCAGATTCAGGTTGTCGAGGTGGGTGTGCCCGTGTCCGCCGGAGAAATGAAGCTGTGCCTGCATCTGGTTGTCCCCGCGGCCTCTGCCGAGTGACGCGTGGCCGTAGCCCGGGAGGATGCCGGAATTGGTTTCACTGCGTGGGGCCGAGCGGCGGGAATGGGGCCAGGTGTCGTGGATGCAGCTGGCATAACCATTTGGATAGGCCACCGGATCAAATGCACCGCGGGCGGTATCGTAAAAGGCGATGTCCTCATCCGGCTCCATATTATCGAAGCGTTTGCCATCGCCTTCGTCAACATAGCCAGGTGGATCACTGTAACCACGGAGGGCGTCGAAGGCGTTTTTCAGGCCGCCGATGACCTGAAAATGGTAGCTGGGTGCCTCCCGCCAGCAGCCGTCGTAAAAGCAGCCGCCGTGCAGGATCTCCAGCAGCCAGCGATACGCCCAGTGCACGTATTCGGGCTGCCTGATGACCCGGCCCATCTCGATGGCGGTGCGCAGGTACGATGGCGCCATATTGTGGGTGTGGGTTTCAAAAGTATTAACGTACTCCCAGGTGGCTTTCAGGAAGTCTTCTTCAATCTTCTCACGCACATCGTAGCCGCGCTCCTGTGACAGGCGGTCGAACTCCTCGCTGTCATACACCAGGTCATAGGCGCGCACGACATCCGCGGGCAGCTCGCTGGCCATCCACCGCCCCCAGCGCCCGCCGGCACCGGAGAATGGCGGCTTTTGGTCCCCGGGAAACTTGAAGGTGGTGATCCATTGCCGCATCATCGGATAGTGCGGATAGACCTGTGCAATGCGGTCGAGAATAAGCGCAGCCCGGCGAGCATATTCCGGCTTTTTCGTCGCCTGCCACGCAACTCCGAGATTATGGAGCTGATCCAGGATCCACGCGCGCTTGTGCATCATGATGTGGGCGGGAATGAAGATGCGGAGGTCGTCACGCTCCTGGTCCTGGTGATACCGGTAGGTGACGGTCTCTCCGTGCGCGTTCTTGCCCTCGATGGTTTTGTCCAGCGGATACTTTTCATTCGGGAAGACCATGCCGCAGTATTTACATCTCACCTGGTCGGGATTCTCAATGCTCCAGGAGTAAATACCGCTGCCCTGCGATCCGCCGTGGCAGTTGGGGCAGTAGCAGAAGCGGCAGGTCGGCTTTTCAGGCACAAAAGACAGCATCTCCTCAATACTCATCGCCATCACGCGATCGCAGTTTCGCTCGTAGGCCTCGGCGCTGTCGGGATTGATGCCATGCTCGAGCGCCGGGTGGTCAATATCCATCGCCTGCCCGGCGGCATGGACGATTGAGAGACACGCCACGAAAAGTCCCACAGAGATAATTGCCTTCTCCATGCGTATCATCACTCCTGTTCGCTGATGGCCGTCTGCGGTATTCTCGCCCGTCACACACATGCTACAGTGCCTGCACCATGCAGGCCGCCAGGGGTATCGTGAAGGTATTTGTGCCCTCCATCGTGCGCTGTGGGTAATACACTTCCCTGGTAGTCTCGCCATCAATCTGCAGACCGTGATCCATGGTCAGGATGACGAGGCTCTGACCATCGCGCTTTTCGACCCTTTGTATTTCGTAGCCGTGGGTAAACCCGTTTGGGTGAGTAACGATCATCCACACACCGTGTAGCGCATCCCCCTCCGGCAGGTCGGCGGACGTGATAAATGCGTTATGTTCATCGTCGTCGGCCACCCGTATTTCGCCGATGATCTCGCCCTCATAGGTGGCTGTCCGGCTGTCCAGGCGGTGGTCGCCCGATTGGAGTTCGGTGCCCTCAAACAGCCACATGCCGGTGACCCTTCCCTCAACGCGGCGGACGATTCCCAGGCGGCCCCTGATGGTCACATCAGCGGCTTTGCGGGCCTCAAACGGGGCCTCATCCAGCGTGCTGATGATGGTGTCCACCGTCTCGCCGTGTGTCACCTGCAGGGCCACAGCGTCCGTGCCTTCGGGCTCCAGAGGTACCTGCTCGACTGAAGAAATGAACGCTGTGTCCATATA
>JBKHJK010000073.1:0-7923 GCA_046538215.1 Armatimonadota bacterium | reverse complement strand
GCATTGATCCACCCGCACAGCCGACGAGATTCGCTGCATGCGGCAGACTGATTGTGAAGATGCAGATGTGAGTATAACTCAAGAGGTGACCACCCTCCAAGGCACATGCGTCCGCCACCACGGTGAGACAATGCAAAGAGCGGGCCGCAGATGGGGTGAAAGCGTCTAATGGGGTTGAAGGGCGGAGGAAACTGGACACCCGAAAGAGAAAGAGGTCAGCTGGAGGACGGATAAGATGTCGGCGACTGCGCAGATGACATGAACCAAGTGAGTGAAGGGTGAGCGACATCGGAATTATCAGATATGTCATGATTGCCGCGGTTGTTCTCAGTGTCGCACTGACAGCGGCCCACGGGCATCAAGTGGCCATTAATGGCTCCTGCGAGGAGGTCGAAGAGGGGCGCCCGGTCGGCTGGGGAGAGTACGGGCAGCTCGCAGAGTGGGGGAGCCTCGAAGAGGGTGTGAAGGGCCGCGGAGTGTATTTCATTCCCGGTGATTTCGTTCCCAAACGCTCCGGAGGGCACCAGGGTGAAAGCTACCTCAACTGCGCTATCGTCCAGGGATCTCCCAGCGGCACGAATGGGGCAGAGGCGCTGGTGAATGAGCCAGGGCCGGATGAACGATACTTCCGCCTCCGTCAGCCCGCCTCCTATCGAGTGCAGTTCTGGATCAAGACGGAGGCCTCAAAGACCAATGTCAAGATCCAGGGATGGGGCACCGACACAGCTCTGCCTGACGAACGCTATGGCGGTGCTCACATCTGCGAGATGGGACCCACGCCCGAATGGACCCACTATGACCGAACCGTTACCCTGGCGCCTGGCGTAAAGAAGTTCGCCCTGATGTTTCAGACGTGGGGATATGAAGACGAGGGTTTTGAGCCCGGGCCGGTGTATGTTGATGAAGTCAGTATCGAAAGGGTGCCGACAGATATTATGACCGCCGATGATCTTCCGCGCATAGAGATCCCCGCCGAACCGCGGGTGTTTGTGAATGACCGGCCCATGGATGAGATAGTCGAGGCCTACCAGGCTGGTGAGCAGTGGGCGCAGGACCTGGTAAACAATACGCTTGACTATGCCGATCAATGGGCGCAGCGGCCCGATGAATGGTACCGGCAGTTTTATAAGAGCTTCGAACCCCGTGGCTACCGAAGCCTCGCCTGCCCGATCCATCCCCTCAAAACACGGTACTACAACGACTTCGAGTGGAGCCTGGAGGAACCGTGGACGCTGATCTGCCCGCACTGTAAGGCGGAGGGGCGGAAGTACTACAAATATCCGAATCCTGACTATCCCGATGACGGCAGTGGGTGTGCGCCGACCGACGAGGTATGGGCGCGAACGCACGACGAGCAGTGGTCGAAGGAACATCGTGGTATTCCGCACGATCACTGGGACGGCAGCACCCATGGCGATTTCGACCAGAGTAAGCGGTATTATTTCCTGGGCAAGTATTACTGCAATGCGCTTCTGAAGCTGCAAGGGAAGCCCGCTCATGCACTGGGGCAGGCGTGGCATTTCGCCACAGAGCTGTTCCCTGCAGACAGCGAACAGGGCGCCATGGCAAAAAGCTACGCCCACACCGCAAAGGTCATCATGCTCAATACCGCACGCGCCTACCTGGGTGACGACTACCTCGCCGCCGCCGAGGGTATCACACCGGAGCAGTTTCAAGCGCGGATGAAAGAGTTTTATCAGCGCTCGGATGGAGAGCCGTGGGAGTACGAGAAGCTCAAAGGCTTCCGGCGCTTTCACATGTACGACTGGACCATCGGCGACCCCGTGTACGAAAAAGAGATCGAGCAGAGGCCCCACTGGTATTACAGCATTTACATCGGCCAGTGGAACTGGCGGGCCAGCCAGGCCCGAAAGCTTTTTAACGCCTTCTGCGCAATGTCCGCAGCCTTCGGCGAGGACCAGCAAGACCTGCGGCGGATGTGCCAGCGGCCTGTGGTGTCTCTTGTGGGTGACCGCGAGCGTGTGGCGATGGACGAGGATCCCCCCGCGCATTACCTCAAGCGCGGCTGCTTCGAGATGGAGGTGCACCCGTATAATCTCGAAATCGGCGGGGATAATCTGGCATCCAGCACGCAGGTTCCGAAGCTCCGCGCGGCCCAGATGCTGCGCGACGACCGGATCGCCGAAACGCTGGCTCGCGATATATGGTATTTCTGGCGCAACTATTTCTCCGAGGACGGCCTGGGCAAGGAAGGGGCTCCCAGCTACTCCGCCTACGGCATCACCAACCTCATGAGGGTGCTTCAGGGCACGGAGGGCGACTTCGATCCGGATGCGCCCTATGTGGATGAACAGGGACGCCTGAACCTCTTTCAGATGCCGGTATATAAAAACTGTGCGACGAAAATGCTGTATTACGCCACCGAGGATGACCGATACATTCCGTGGGAGGATTCCGTGTATCGTTCAAGCCGGAGCACGAAGCAGTACGAGTATATGGAGAAATACGGCGGTGGAATCCCCGAACCAGAGCGGAAATACCTGACCATTAGCCACAGCGGAGACGATGTGAGCGTGGAGTTCGATCGCTCGGTCCCGCTGCCGCCGCGAATCCTCAACGACCGCCGCAAGGCAATCCTGCGTAATGGGCCGCCTGAAGAGCCGACGGTTGTGTCCGTAGATTTCACGAAGCGCTGCGGACATTACCACCACGCGGTGCAGGACATCATGATTCACGCGCTGGGCCAGGAGCTTGCCAGCGACCTGGGATATCTGGGATCCAACCATTACCTCGTCAAGGACTGGACGAAGACCTATCCCGCCCATAACTGCCTCACAATACGCAGTGACAGCGGGGACCCACGGGGGACGGAGCAGTTGAGAGGAGACATCCGGCGGCACTTTGCCATCAGCCCCTTCTGCCAGGTCGTGGACACCGCCGAATACGATCCCGGGGCATGGAGGGACGCCGGCTTTGGCGACGACGGGGAGCTTAGCAGGCAGCTCATCCTCATGAGCCCCTCGGAGGATTATCAGTACGTTGTGGATATCGCCCGGGCGAAGGGCGGCGCGACCCACGACCTGTACTTCCACTGCCACGGTCTGGGCTTTGAGACCGAAGGCATCGAACTGACGCCTGTCGGGGACCCCGACCAGAACCTGTACGAATACAGCGGCTGGAGCTTCGATTCGCGCGAAAACTGGGGTGCGAAGAATATCCACAATCTGGCAACAGGCGAATCAAGCGGACCCTGGCAGGCCACGTGGTCGAGAATTGATGATTACCGCGGACAGCCCGCCGAAGAGCCGCGGATCGCCGATGATGTCTTTTTACGCATGTGGATGCTGGATGAGCCGGGGAGTGAGGTCCTCGCCGGTGACGGCCCCGCCCAGCGGCACTTCCACAATGAGGACATCGGGCGAGAGATGAAGATCGTCACTGTCCGCCGCGATAGTGCCGAGACCGTCAACAAGTTCGTCAGCGTGATAGAGCCATACCGCGATGAGCCGTTCATCAAAAATGTCCGCCGCATCCCGGTGGAAACAAAGGATGAATACACAGTTGCGCTGCTGGTGGAGCACCAGCTCGGAGAGGATTATATTATCTGCTATGGTGGTCCGGGAGAGCCCGGGCTGACGCATGTCGCCGATTCCGGACACAAAATCAACACTGATGGCGATGTGGCCGTGTTCTCATTTCCTCCGCAGGGCGAGCCGACACTGTTCTTGGCGGGCGGGAACTCTCTGGGTAGCAATGAGGGCAAACTCGGCATACTCGGGCCGCCGCAGGTCACTGGCAGGCTTGTGGATTTCGACGATACCAGTGACACGCTTCTCATTGAACCAGACGATGCCGACGGCTGGCAGTATATCTCCGGGGATGCGGTCGCCGGCCAACCCGTGGTGGTACAGCACGCCGAGGACCGGACAACGTACACCATCAAGTCCGTGGAGCCTCTCGATGACGGAAACGTCAGAATTGCCCTCGATGACGGCCCGCACCTGATGCAGAACTATTTGCACGTACGGGAGGTGGATGAGACGGGGATCGTAGTGGAGCCTCCCCCGGTACTCGATCACAAGCGGCGGACCTTCAAGGTGTATGGCGGCGATGAGATGCGGCTTCTTGGGCCGCTGCGAGACATTGAAGGAGTTGCCATCAGGGACGAGTTCGGCACGGAAATGCACCGTCTGCATCGTGTTGTCACCGATGATCACACGGGAGTGGAGGTGGGGCAGGAAATTGCCATCACACGGCTGGAAAAGGGTCGTGACACCGTCACAATCAATCGCTTTGCCTACAGTCTCACGCCGAGAACGCGGACGGACGAACAGCTTTCTCTGCCGAAGGTGCTGCTGATCGGCGATTCGATTTCCATGGGCTATTCGGAGCCGGTGAAGCGGCTGTTGAAGGATAGGGCGGATGTCCGGCGTATCCCCATGAACGGCGGGCCGACCCCCAGGGGCATCGCGAATCTCGATCGGTGGCTCGGAGATGAGGACTGGGATATTATCCACTTTAATTTCGGCCTGCATGATACGTGGTACCGTAACGGAGAGAACCGCCAGGTTGAGCCTGATGAATACGAGCAGAATCTGAGAGAAATCGTGTCACGGTTGCAGGAGACCGGCGCAAAGCTGATCTGGGCAAACACAACCCCCGTACCCGAAAAAGTCGAACCCGGATGGTACAGCAAGGACATCGTGCTGTATAACAAAATCGCGCGACAGGTGATGGAAGAAAACGCTGTCGCCATCAATGATATGTACACCCATGCGATGGGGTGCCTCGACGAAATCCAGCCACCGGACAATATCCACCTCACCCCGCACGGATACCACGTGGTGGCCGAATGGATCGCGGAGAGTATCGGCAACGCCCTCGATCAGCTCAACCATGAGTGAGGCTGATGTGCAGGGAGTCTGTGAGCGCGAACTTTCAGGGAGTGATAGATGTGCGTCAAATCGTGATCATCCTGCTGAGTCTGATATGTGCTGTGGCGATGGCCGCGCACCCACCAGAGGTCCAGGAGCTGGCACAAGAGGTTGTCACGGAAGTGGCGATTGACAGTGACGCGGAGTTCTTCGACGCATGGAACCTCGACTACCCCGGGCTGGAGGAGGTGAAGGCTGCCGTCGAGGCAGAGGACTACGACTCGGCGAAGATGGCCCTGAAAGAGTACTTCCTCCAGCGCCGGGAGCCACAGTGGAGGATCAATCACTGGGACATGCCGGAGGAACCGCGCGGCAATGCGGAGGATCACAGCGCTTATGGAGAGGGCGAGCAAATACTGGAGCATAAGTTCTCCGGTGGCGGCTACGAGGTGGACTTCGGCGAGGAGATTGACTGGAACTATTTTCCCAAGAAGCTTCCGAACGGCAAGCCGGACACGGAGTATCCGGTGATTCATTACATCAACCGCTTCGGACACTTCAATACCCTCGGAAAGCTGTACTGGTATTCACACGACGAAAAATACGCCAGAGAGTTTGTTGATCAAATCACCGATCACATAGAGAAGAATCCTGCGCCCGAAAAGTACATACGCTACACCTCGGTGTGGTCGCGGCTGACGGCTGCGGTGCCGCTGAACGGCTCATGGCTGAATGCCTACAACTACTTTTTGCTTTCCGAGCATTTCACCCCCGAGGCCCATGCGATGATGCTTCGGCGCTTTATCGAGAAGGCTCGATACGCAATTGTGGCGCCGGATCGGGTGAACCGCTACATGGCGCAGTTGACGGGAATATATGCCGTCGGAGCGTATTTCCCGGAACTGAAGCAGGCAGAGGGCTTCGGAAATCTCGGAGAGCTGGGAATCCGCAAAGCTGCGGAAAACGAGTTTTACCCCGACGGCATGTCCAGGGAGCTCTGTCCTGGCTATCACGGAGGTAGCCGCGGGGCCATTCGCCGTATCATCGACTTTGCGGAAATTTTCGGCTGCGAACCTGCGATAGATGTGCTTGATACGCTCAAGCAGACCTACTGGGTCTATCCGAAGATCACAACACCGCTTCGCGGGCTGCCTGATTTTGGCGATACCTGGGGCCCAAAACATGGCGTGGTGATCCGTATATTCAAGGATATCTGCAACCGGTACAATGAGGCCCCGGAGATTGACGAGATGGTTTCAGACCCCGTGTTTGAGTGGTTCAGCACGGAGGGAGCAGAAGGACGCGCACCGCAGTTTACCTCCACGCGGATGCCGTGGGCGGGCTTTTATGCGATGCGGTCCGGATGGGATCGGGATGCGCTGTACCTGTGCGCCGATTTGGGGCCTCTGGGCGCCGGCCACTGGCATGAAGACTTCTCCAACTTTGAATGCTACGCCTACGGTAAACGCCTCATCGCCGACATGAGCACCTACAGCTACACCACCAGTATCTGGAAGAACTACTTCTCTTCTTCACTCGCTCACAACGTTGTGTTGGTGGACGGCCTCAGCCAGGACCGGGCGGCAGATGCGAGCGAGACCCTGTACACGGACGAACCACGCACCGATGACTGGCACTCAGATGCGGTCTTCGATCTGGCGTGGGGTGAATACGATGACCGGTGGGTGGATTATGAAGAGTACACCGGTTGGGTGAACCGCTTCGGTGCCGAGTCAGCCGTAAAGCTGGCCATCCATCGTCGGGAGTTTGCCTTTATCAAAGACAGCTACTGGATTATCAGTGACCGGCTGCGGGCGGAGGGCGAACACGAATACTCCCAGCTCTTCCACGTCGAGCCCAAAACAGAGGCCACGATTTTCGGGCCAAAGAGCGCAGGCACCGTCGGTGACGATGTGCCGACCATCCGCATCATTCAGGCCGACGAAGTGGCGGCGGAGGTCATCGTTGGACGAGAAGATCCGATCCAGGGATGGATGGCGACGGGGCATGGGACGAAGGAAGAGGCCGCGTGTATCAGCTTCAAGCACACGGCCGAGGATCAGGGGGTCTTCGACACCGTGTTGTTGCCTCTGCGGCCTGGAGAGAAGGCCGATATTGCGGTAGAGCGAATCCCCGTCACAGATGCGTCCGGCAACCCCATTCCGGTGGCAGAGATATGCGCGTTGAAGATTGCAACACCTGAGGGCACCGACCTATATATCAACGATCTGCGCCAGAAGGCCATAGGCCCGCACAACGGGCAGACGAAGACTGCGGGGACGCTGACAACCGACGCCAGAGCCGCGGTGATACGGCTGGATGAGGACGGCAGTGTTCGTCGTGCCTCAGGTGTCGGAGCCACAGTGCTGGAGTTTGACGGCCAGGCGCTTTCAGTCTCGCCGTAAGCCGCTTATTGCTGCCCGAGATCTGTGTGACGGAACATGCGGAATTTCCGGGGCTGCAGACCCGCTTTTTTGAGGAGGGCTGCTGCCGATCGCAGGAGTGTATCAAAAGCCTCTTCACGTTCTGCGGCTGAGGCTTCCTCGTCAGTGATCATATCCCGCTCGTGGCTCGCAAGCTGCTGGCGAGAGGGGTCATTGGCGACAGCCCAGACGGCGAGCTGGGCGACCTGCGGATTGTGATTTTCGGGACGGATAATCGAGCACAGGCGCATCATGTCGCCACTTGGCGCCGGTTCCGGCCACATCGCGTCATCAGGCGTGGGAGCGGGGAGATTGATGTTGGTACAGGCAGTGGGTATCTGGACGTGGGCGATGCCGTCGGCTCCGACGTCTATGGGCACCCATCCGAGTGTTGTCTGGCCCTGCAGCCCTCCACGCTGGGCCCAGAACTGCGTGCCGGGTGAGACGGTGACGTAGTCAGGTCCTCCGGCGGCCCGCTCGATGATGGCATCCACACCCGTATCCCCGGTTCCCCGGAAGTCTGCACGCACGGCTCCGTCATTGAGGGCGTCCAGCAGGTTCATCGTGGAGGCCGAGACAGCGGCGGCCGTGAGAACAAAGAGACATATCACAATGGCAGATAGCAAACGTGGATGGTATCTCATACGCTATCACCTCAGTGCACC
>JBKHJK010000072.1:0-7936 GCA_046538215.1 Armatimonadota bacterium | reverse complement strand
CACCAACGCCGTGGGGAGTCTGCGCCGGTACATCACGCCGGGTGAACTGGTGCTGCCGGACCAGTACATTGACTTCACCAAATCCCGCCAGCAGACCTTCTACGATGATTTCAGCGAAGAGACCGTACATATAGACCAGACGGAGCCCTACAGCGCCTCTCTGCGTGAAAAAGCCGTAAAGGAGGCCTCCTCCATGCGTGTGAAGCTCCATGATGGAGGGGTTTACATCTGCACTGAAGGGCCAAGGTTCGAGACCCCCGCCGAAATCAGCATGTTTTCACAATGGGGCGCCGATGTTGTGGGCATGACAGGTGTTCCGGAGGTCGTGCTGGCAAATGAGCTGGATATGCGCTACCTTTCAATCTGCATCGTCACCAATTACGCCGCCGGGATGCCCCAGGCTGAAGTGAACCACGAAGAAATCATGGAGGTCATGGACGGCTCCATGGACACCGTACGCGACTTGCTTGCACGAATTATCGCTCCGCACTGAACACGGAGGATGCACATGTACAGCCCTCGATCGTACGACGGATACATCTTCGATTTGGACGGAACTATCTATCTCGGCGACCGGCTCATCCCCGGCGCCGCAGAGATCATCATGACCGTGCGCAACTCGGGAGCGGGCGTCATGTTTGTCACCAACAAGCCCATTGACACACGCGAAAACTATGCGGCCAAACTCCATAAGCTTGGTATTCCGACAGAGCCCGAAGAGGTAATGACCTCGCCGTGGGCGCTCGCGCACTACATCGAGGCAAACCACGATAGTCCCCGCTGTTTCGTGCTGGGAGAACAGCCGGTCATCGAGCCGCTTGAAGCTGTCGGCTGCACCATTGTAACACAGGCTGATGATACGGACATTGTCGTGGTTTCGTGGGATCGCAATCTTACATACACAAAGTTCGACGAGGCGTTTCAGGCACTCCGACAGGGCGCGAAGTTTTACGCGACAAATCCCGATGTCACCTGCCCCGTGCCTGGCGGCGAAGTCGCAGATGCCGGCGCCAATATCGCAGGCCTGACTGCATGCTCGAAGCGCCAGCCGGATGTCATTGCCGGAAAGCCCAGACCAACGCTGGCACGTGCGGCGATGGAACAGATGGGGACGGGTCCGTCCGAGACCGTTCTGGTCGGGGATCGTCTCCAGACGGACATGCAGTGTGGCCGCAACGCGGGCTGTGACACCGCATTGGTCCTCACCGGCGTGTCCGGTCCCGACGATGTCAAAGACCTCCCGAATGATGAACGGCCCACTCATATCATAAAAAGCGTTCGCGACCTTGTTTAGTGCGTGCGCTTATCAGTTCGGCTGACACGTGGTAAAATGGCAATCGTATTCTGAAAAATCATACAGCTATCCAGTTCGGAGGAATTGTCCATGCGAGTTCTTTCAATAGGCGCCCATCCCGATGACACGGAGCTTATGGCGGCGGGGACACTGGCGAAATATGCCGAACAGGGGCACGAGGTGTTCATGTGCGTCTCCTGCAACGGCAGCATGGGTCATTACGAGAAGCCCTCGCCGCAAATCCAGTGCATTCGCAGGCGCGAGGCACGTCAGTCAGCGAAGATCATCGGTGCGGAGTTCATCATGCTCGATCTGGATGACGCCGGACCGTGGCATACAAAAGAACAGCGCGCTTTGTACACCGAACTCGTGCGCGACGTTAACCCCGATGTCATCCTGACACATTTTCCGCACGATTATATGAGCGACCACACGCAGACATCCAACAACGTGTTTGACGCCAGCTTCTGGGCCTCGGTGCCCCTGTACAGGACGGGAGGATGGTCGAAGGCGCCCGGGAGGATTCCGGCTGTTTACTACTGGGAGCCGCTCGCCAGCTTCGAATTCAGCCCGACGTATTATGTGGATGTCACCGATACATGGGAGCAAAAGCGCGAGATGCTGCTGTGCCACCAGAGCCAGTACCGCTGGCTCAAGGACCATGACAATATTGATTACGTGGAGTTTATGGCGATTACGGCACACTTCCGGGGACTGCAGTGCGGAGTCCAATATGCCGAGGCGTTTCGACCGATGAAGGTGTGGGCGCGGACGCGGGCGCAACGTCTCCTGCCCGAATAATCCCCGAGACCGCGGGCACATACCAGCCGCAGCATCGGTGGGTGGTGTTTTACCGGAATTCGTCAAGCTCTTCCTCTGAGAGCTCATCGCGGGGTTCGTCAAGTCTGACTGCAAAAAAGATCGCCACGGCCGAGAGAGCTGCACCGATGCCGAAAACGAGCTGGTAGCTCACTGCATCCACCAGCCATCCAAAGCAGATTGGGATAAACCCAACGGGAGAAATGAACACGCGCTCAAACGCCATATATGACGGCCTCATCCGCTGTGGCGCGATATCCAGCATATAGTTGGTATAACCCGTTGAGGCAATTGATGCAAAGGCTCCTCCCCCCGTGTAACACAATGCCAGAGCGACCACGCGATATGACAGTGCATACCCGAATATTTCGAATACTCCCTCGGGGACAAACTGCGCAAGCAGCACAGCACCGAATGCCGTGATAAATATCATGGAGCCCGCCAGCAGAAGCACCGCGCGGTTCCCCACCCGATCTGAGATGTGTCCACCGACCAGGGCACCAAGGCCCTGCGAAATTGCCTCAATGGTTACAAACACCGCAGCCACAACATCTGGCAGACCCCAAACCTGAGCCCCAAACGCGATGAAAAAGGGCCGGATGGCTCCTGCTCCCACCAGTGTCATGCGAATAACCACGAAGCGGCGGAATTTTGCATCCCGCCTCCATACTCGCAGGCTTCGCGCGAAATGCTGGCTCCAGGTGAGAGTATGCTTTGCCGGTCTGCTGTCCGGCTCGTCAATTTGAGAAAACACCACCCAGCCAATTCCCATCACCAGCGTTCCCGAGGCCAAAAGAGCGCCGTAATTCAACGGGAACTCCAGCGGTGAGACGTCTCCCAGCAGATAGCGAATGGTCGGAACGGCGACGAGGAAAATCATGGTGATCCCGCCGATCCACCGCCACATCCACAGGGTGCCTCGCCGCGTCGTGGGAACAGATTTGGCGATGATATCCCTGAAGCACAACGTTGTCATGCCCTGGGCCGCATAGCGGATGGTGAAGAAAAAGAAGAACAGGATAGCGACCACAATGTTGGGGATGAAATCTGCCGCCAGCACGGAGGCAGTCAGTGCAGCCAGAGCCAGGAAGCGATAAACGCTATAGCGGGCGTATTGAGGGCGCTTGCACTCGAGTGTGTCCACCCAGCGTGCGGCGATGAGCTGGGGAATGGCCGGAGCTATCACGAACATTGTCTCCAGCAATCCAACCGTCCACGCGCGTCCCGTCAACCGCACCATCAGGAGAGGGAGTACGGTTCTGAGGTCCATCAACCGGCCGCCTGTCATCGCCATAATGCCGTTGATGACCGTCAGCCAGTAATTACGCTTGTTGAGCGGCACCAGCATTTCACTGTCATGTTTCGACGTGTTCTCGGACATATCTGATACAACCTATTCTTCGGTGCTGCGACAATTGAAGTTTTCTGTCACGTTTCTGCGGTCCTGACATCCCCATCGGCTCAACCACCACACTCTCCAACGTTTTCTTTCCCAAGGACCTCTCGTGGTTCTTCCATCCGCACAGCCAGCAGGAGTCCGGTGGCACTGAGGACGCTGGCGGCGAGAAAGATCCAGGAGAATCCCGCGACATCAGCCACCCAGCCGAACGCGAGTGGCGCCAGCCCGGACGGGACAAGACTTACACTTGCAAAGCCAAAGTACGACGGTCGCTTTCTGCGAGGAGCTATGTCCATCATATAGTTCATGTATCCGGGGAAAACCGCGGCCATGGAGAGCCCCACACCCAGAAAACAGATACACAGTACCAGCAGCCTGTATGAGACTTCCATCCCCCCGACGGCAACCGCCCCGGCCGGTGTAAACCCCGTCACCACCAGAGACAGGATCGAGGTCGCCAGGATCGAAGCACCGGCCAGTATAATGACTCTTCGATTCCCCAGATTATCCGATAACTTCCCCACGATAAAGGCGCCAAGTATATGCGATATGATACTGACTGTCAAAAACGTTGCTGCAACGCTGTCAGGAAGGTCCCATTCTCGCGCCCCGAAGGTGATCAAAAAGGGCGCGATGGCACCCCCCGATATCAAAAGCATCTGCACACGGATCAGGCGCCGATAGTGTGCATCTCTGCGCAGAAGACGAAGTCCCCTGGCGAGATGTTGCCTCAATGTGAGGGTGTGTCCGGCAGGCTTCCCGGCTGGTTCTTCGGCACGCGAGAAGATTAACCATGCAACCCCCAGCACTACAGCCGCACAGAGCACCACATATCCGTAATTGATCGGGAAGGGCGCCGGTGGATTGTCTCGCAGCATATAATGCACAAACGGGATCGCGATCACCAGCACGAGGATCCGACCGAGCGACTGCCGCCACATCCACAGGCTCCCGCGCTTCGTCGTCGGCACAGACCTGGCGATCATATCCATGAACGCAAGTGTCGTAATCCCCTGTGCCAGAAACCAGAGAGTAAAGAACGACAGCAGCAGGATCAGAATGACCGTGCTCGAGAGATAGCTCCCGCCCAAAAGTGCACCCGCCATCCCCATCAACGCGATAAATCTCACGGCGCTGTAGCCATTGAAGATAGGGCGTTTTCGAGGGGCGGTATCAATCCAGCGGGCTGCGAAAAGCTGTGTCAGCGCCGGTGCCGCATAGAAAATAGCCTGCAAAATTCCCACGGCACCGGCCAGGCCTGAAAGGCGATACACCAGAAGCGGCAGAATCGTCACAGGATCGAGCAGACGATTCCCCAGCGCGACCAGGATTCCGTTCGCGATGGCAAGACGGTAGTTGCCCCGGTTCAGAGGCACCAGCATCTCGCTGTCCTGCAGGTTGTTCGTGCTGTTGTTTGCCACCGGTCTATGCTCCAATAAACGTAACACCGGCTGTCACGCACCGGTTGTTTACGAGCTCTCGTGAAGGCCGCTCATGGTCGGTGTGTCTCCTAAAATACTCTCACCATCATCCGTGTGCGCTGCGGTAGATACACGCCTACAGGCAATAGCAGGCAGGTGATAACAGGATTGCATGACACCGCTCCGTGCACATGCCTCACCCGGCCACGATATGCGTCACAGCGGTGGAGACGATCGCTCTCGTGTGAATATGATAAACACTGATAATCTGCGGGGTGGCAACATGTATCAGGCAGCGCATGTATGCGGGGGGATTGTGGGGAGACCGGTGCGCTGCCACCACGGCCCTCCAGAATGGCCAGCAGGAGCCGTTGCGGGGTAGTGATAATACGCAAACGTCTGCCGGCATAAAAAATGATCCCGTTTGCGATCGCCAAAAAATAGTTCCGCCTGTTGAGCGGAACGAGTAGCTCGCTTCTTTTCTCTTCGTCCGATTGCGGCATTGTCGCGACGACTCCTGCCGACTGTTACCCTGGAGCGACCACGTATTCCCTCAGGCGCTCCACCATCTCCGGCTTCATTTCGACATCTGCCGCCACATATTCACCCTCGTAACGCGTCTCCAGTACCCGGCCGTTATCCCGACACGTTTGCAGCCCCTGCATACTGTCGTAGGGGATCCGAAGCGTCAGGGGAACGAGGCCCGAAAAGACCACCTGCGCGATTCTGGTGCGAAGCTCGTCCAGTCCGGCCGATTCGAGAGCCGATATCGGCAGCGCGTCGGGCATTTCCTCCTTCAAATGCTCGGCGCGTTCCGTGCCTGCGATGCGGTCCCACTTGTTCACTACAACGATCGTAGAGCGATCTGCCACACCGATCTTCTTCAGCATCTCCTCGCTGGCCCTGCGCTCTGTCTCAACCCACGGCTGACTGGCGTCCAGCACGTGGAGGATCACATCTGCATCTTCGAGCTGCTCCAGCGTCGCCATGAAGGCCGTAAACAGGGTTCTGGGAAGCTTGTAGATGAAGCCCACCGTATCGCTGATGAGCACCTCAGCGCCCTCGATTTCCATTTTGCGGATCGTTGTATCAAGGGTTTCAAAAAGCCTGTTGTTGGTGCGGACTTCGTCAGAGCCCACCAGCGCGTTGAGGAGCGTTGATTTGCCAGCATTGGTATATCCGACCAGTGACACCATGGCCAGGCCTCTTCGCTGGCGGCCCTGTTTTTCGACCTCACGGTGCCTGCGGACTTCCTCCAGCTCATCTTTGAGTTTGGCGATACGCCGCCGTAAACGCCGGCGCTGGGTCTCCAGCTTTGTCTCTCCGGGGCCTCTGACCCCTACGCCACCGGCCTGGCCGCCACCGGCACCGATCCGGTCCACCATGCGGCCCTTGCCAACGAGTCGCGGGAGAAGGTACGAAAGCTGCGCCAGTTCGACCTGAAGCTGCCCTTCACGGCTGGTAGCGTGCTGGGCGAAGATATCCAGAATCAGCTCGCTGCGATCCAGTACCTTGCACTCCAGCTCATCCACCAGGTTACTCACCTGTACAGGTGTCAGCTCGTCATTAAAAAGGACGATTTCGGCGTCCAGGGACAGGCGGAGAGCTTTGAGCTCCTCAAGCTTCCCGCTGCCGATATATGTGGCGGAATCGGGCGAACGGCGGGGCTGTATGAGCACGTCAACAGGGCGAGCGCCTGCCGAAAGCGCCAGGTGCGCCAGCTCCCGCATGGATCGCAAGCCCTCGCCCCTGAGCTTCTTCAGGCCTACAAGGATGGCACCTTCCGCTTCGGGAAGCTCCAGACGTTCAAGACCAACTTCTATGATTTCCTGCACCATTTATCACCCGGTGTTCCGGGAGAGCTTTTTTCTACCACTCCAGGGAAAGAGTGCTGTCGATTCTGTTGATAGCCTCTTCGATCTGGCCGATTTTGTCGTCGCCGCCGATGGTCAGTGAGAAGCGTACGAATCCCTCGCCATACGCCCCATAAACAGCGCCCGGAATGCACAGAACGCCGCATTTAGTCAGCAGATCTTTGGAGAAGTCCGCGGCGGTGTCGTAATTGTCCGGGATCGGCACCCACACGTAGAACGTCGCGTCAGGCGCCTCAATGGGGCAGCCGAGCCGCTGGAGGCCATCCACCAGCGCGTCACGCCGGCGCGTATATTCCGACATGAGTTCATCAATGAATTCGTCATACCCCTCCAGCGCGGCGATTGCCGCTCGCTGGATGGCCATGAAGGTTCCGGAATCGACGTTGCTCTTGGCCGTCGAGAGGGCATCCACAAACTCTTCGCCCCCACAAGCCCAGGCGACGCGCCAGCCCGTCATGTTGAACGTCTTGGAGAAGGAGTGCATCTCAATTGCGCACTCCTTCGCTTCCTCCACCTCCAGAATGGAGTGTGTCTGGTAATCTTCATACCGCACTTCGGAGTACGCGCAGTCGTTTACCACCAGGATCTGATACTCCCGGGCAAACTCAACGACCTCCTCGAAAAACGTCAGGTCGGCAACCGCCCCGGTGGGATTGTTGGGATAGTTCAAAAACATCATCTTCGCTTCTTTCCGCGTCGGCTCGGGAATCGCATCGAGATCGGGAAGGAAGCCGTTTTCGGGCAAAAGCGGCATTGGAAACGGTGCACCACCGCACCAGGTCGTCTGAACCTTATAGACGGAATACGCAGGATCCGGCACCAGGACGATGTCGCTGGGATCAATGTAGGCCCAGATAATGTGTGCCAGCGACTCCTTGCACCCGATGGTGCACTGGACCTCCCCGTCAGGATCCACCTGCACACCGAACCGTTTATCCATGAAATCCGACACCGCCTGTTTGAATTCATGCAGGCCGTATCCGCTTTCGTCGTACTGGTGTGTCGCCGGGTCGTGAGCCGCTTCACACAGTGCCTCAATGACGTACTCAGGGGTCGGCATATCCGGGTCTCCGATACCGAAATCTATCGGCTCATTCCCCTCCTCGATCATTTTTGCCTTGATCTGGGC
>JBKHJK010000071.1:0-7938 GCA_046538215.1 Armatimonadota bacterium | reverse complement strand
CTAAAGGCTCTCCGAACCACGGACGGCACGAGGGGCATAGTCCCTTCACGCTAAAAAGGTACTGCGCTGGACACAAATTCAGGGCCGAGCCACGAGGTCTTTTCGTTTTTATGAGGCACTGCTGGACACACCACAAAACTCCCCGTGGCTCGGCCCGAGGACTGTGTTGTCTCCAGTCCGAGGGTGGCCCGTCGTTTGGTGCCAGCTTCCAGCCCGAGTCGAGACCTCCTGCGGATCCAGGAATTATATGAGACACGATTACATTGACGTCTGAACTCGGGCGTTACTGCCCGGGCTGGTGCCCCAGACTCCTGATGATGAGCTGATTGATCAGTGTGCCCAGGCGGGCGGGATCCGGTCCCCTTCCGCTGGCCAATCGCCCTCGCAGCACGATTATTTCGGCCACCTCGCGCGCCCTCTGTGTTTCCCCTGCTTTGATCGTTTCGAGAAGCGAGCGGATAACGGGGCAGTCTATATTGAAGTGCAGTATGGTCTGAGGGGAGGCGCCCCCTCCCACCGAAAGCGTCCGCTGCAGGGCATCGCGGGCCTCTGCCGGTATGGCACCACTGACCTGGCTGAGCATGAAAAGCTGTTGAAGCTGTGGGCGCATTTCATCGTTTTCGACGCCGGTAAGAATGCCGGGCAGCGACGTGGGTTCGAACCGTGCAGGCCGGGCGGTCACGGGCGGGTCAAGCCCGGCGAACAGGTCCACCACCGGCTGATATCGCTCGTCAGCCACCTCCTCGACCACCGGCCTGCCGGGGGCGTCAATCTTTATCAATCGCACGGCGGGATTGAGCCGGTCGTATTTCCGCAAAACCGCCTCATCCAGCCCGGTGCTGGCGTCAATGATCGGTGTTTCTGCGTGCCTGACCGTGGAGAACGAGGCTTCGAAAGGAACGGATTGGTAGTGAAGCACGGCCTCCCCGCTGTGTTGCTGCACCTCTGCGAGGTACTGGGGAATAGTTCGGGGGCCGCGGTTTGTTGTGAAGGCCAAATGATCCACGGCGATGTCGAAGAATCCATCATTTTCGATTGCAGCAAGCTTCACGAGCTGGTCATGCCGCTCAGCGACGTGGTTGAATTGGCCGGGGGCTTCGAGCAGCATACTCGCAAGGTACTCCAGGAGGAATGTCTCCAGCCGCTGGCGGAAATGACTGATATCCATGCGTCCGGGGCCGGGGCGGGAGTCAGGATCTGTATCCACCACATCCACAATACCCCGAAAAAATCTGGCCCATGACGGCAGCAGGTGAGAGTGATTCTTCTCAACCAGAAGCCTGCGGTGGTACAGATCAGCGACACCCAGGATGTCATCAAACAGCCGCAAATCTTCACCTGGAATCCACAGAACACCCCTGATGTCGAGGCTTGCTTCCTCGATTTTCAGCGGCACCACCAGCAGCGGTGGGCGGCGATCTGGAAAGCGACTTCGCAGGAACGCAGCGTGATCCTCCGGTGTTGAGCCCTCCTGGTGCCACGGTGGCGACATGGTGTTGACCTGTCTATCCCGCCAGAGAATGGGAAACTGCAAATATTGTCCGTATTCACGCAAAAGCTGGGGCAATTGTTGGGGGTCGCACAACTGGGCGTATTCTCGTTTGAGGTGAAGCTGAATGGTGGTTCCAACAGAGCTACGCTCTCCCGGGCCGGTTTCCAGGGTGTTTCCACCGGCGTATCGCAGGCGCCACGGCCTGCTTTCATCGCCGACTGCAAGACTGTCTATGATGATCTCGCCGGAGGCCACAGTGGACCACAAAATGGCCTGCATGAATGAGCGAACGGCCCGGTGGATGAGCTCCGTCTCCCGGGCGCCACGTCGGCCAACCATCCTGGAGGATGTCGCCGTCCCCAGATCCTGAACCGTCTTCTCGATTTCCTCCCGCGACAGCCCGGGGCCGTCCATGCGGATGCGGACAGTCCGGGTCTCAAGATTGACATCAACGCGGATACCCAGGCCCAACTCAGAGGGGCTTATTCCGGAGGCGGCGGCCTGGTGATCCCGGACGGCATTGGCATCTGCAGCGCACATCAAAAGCGCCCGAACGGCCGTGCAGGCGTCATAGGGGAAATCATCACAGACAATCTCCATGAGGATCTCGAGATTGAGTTGCAGCTTCTCGTGAGATTCTTCAGCCATTTTCACCCTCCGGAGGGAGTGCCCCTATCCACCATTCCCACAGTCGTTGAAGCGCCTGCTGGCGGCTCTCATCCATGGTTCGCACCAGTTGATCCCATACCCACGATGGGCGGCTGGGCGAGGCAAAGGACTCCCCGGGCTCCCATTCCCGGACGCCGCTGACAGGCCAGGGATCCATGTAAATCACGTGCAGGTTCCGCCCACGGCCGTATTCCCTTTCGCAGAAGTCCTGCAGATACGCGCGATCCTCATCCGCCAGCTCGGCATCCGCGGACGGACGGAGGACAACGAGAACCCAGGCGTCCTCATCAGGGCTGTGAAACAGATAGGTGAAATCAGGCCACGGGCGGTCACGGTGATGCTCCGGTGTGGCATCTTCCAGGCGGACGCCAACTGCCAGCAACCCGCTGTGCAGCAGGCGGGTTAAATCAAGGCCCGGTGGCATCGAAGCGTAATCGTCGCGACCCAGGGTTTCACGGAAATGGAAAGTCAACAGCTCGCGAATGAGCCCTGCGGCAGCGGAGGCGATGTCGCGGGTGAGCTGCTCAAAGAACTGCCGGGCGGGGGTGTTCGGCTCCGGCCCGCTAACCACGAACGGCACCCAACTGCGCACATCAATGACGGCCGTGTCGGGCTGGTGATCCTGTTCGAGATCGTCGTTGAACTCCTGCTTCATAAGAAGGTGGCCGTCGTCCGGCACCTCCTCGGGTGTGGCGATCCGGGCGACAACGATTGTATCCCGGGAGCTCAAACACCGTCGCGGGCCCGGCGGCTGGTGGATATCCACCGCAGCGCTGCCGGCCGCACGACCCAGCACCAGCTTCCAGTCCACCTCCACCGGACCCGTGGGACGAATCCCCTCGCGGCCGGTGGATGGCGAGGGTGGCAGGCGCAGGACTTTCTGAAGCTGCTCGGCGATGGCCCCCGAGAAGGTGTAGGAGGTGTCAGTTTCAGAAATCTGGTGCCGCATCAGGCGCGCTTCATCCCGCCTCGCCTCGCGGATACTTTCGATTTGCTCGGAGCAGATGGCCGAAAGCCTGTTGTGCGTCTGGGCGAGGATGGCGGGAATGTTTGAGACCAGGCGCATGATCGCCGGGTCCTCGAAAATCTCGCGGGCGGTGGTCAACGCGTCACTGGCCGCCAGGATGCTTTCCACAATCGCATCTCCCGGTCGTATGGCCACCGGCTCGCGGTCTGCACGCATGTAAAGCACGGGAGCGAGTACGTCCGCCGTCGAGGCCTGGCTGCTTTCCCGCAGATACGTGCGCGCCCTGGCCACAGCCACGTCCACGGGTTTGCTGGTGCCAAGGCTTGCGTAAAACCGTTCGACAAAGGGGAGGATTCCACTTTTGACAGTCGGCTCGCCCTGGTAGGTGATGGCTGCACTGACCGGCAGATACTGCATCAACCGCTGTGCAAATTGACACGCACCGGTTGCCGAGCCGGGCGTGCTGAGGAATACCAATTGCAGCTCTGAAAAGCCGGCGTCGCTAAGGCTGTGGGCAAACTCCCGGGCGCTTATTCTCCCCTGCGGGAGCAGGAGCCGTGGTTTTTCACCATCGGCCTCACCGATGACGTGAAGGGCCTGCACGGTCTGCTCTGCGATGCGCTCAAGCTGCGCCTGCAGGCGATTGGGGCTGGCCGCATAGCGCATATCCGCGAGTTCGATGCTGGGCAGCCTCCGGCGAATAATCGCGTCATATTCGGAGGCGGCCTGGCGCTCCGCCGGCAGGACGTGTCTGGGGAGAAGAGAAACGGGCGCCACACGCCACACGCCCACGGGCGGGACATGTCGGCCGACGTGGGGTGACAACGATTCATCAGGTTCCGGGACGTACCGCGCCGACGCCAGTGGGTTGAGCGCATCGCCCATGAGCGCTTCCAGCGGGCAGTCGGGGAACCAGAATGGACGCGCGCCACACACACGAACGGCGAGTTTCGGAGGGATGATCTCGGCGTCTTCAAGCGCCCGGCGATATGCTGTCAGTGCTTCTGTGTTGTCCTCCCACAGCCACTGCCCCACGACATCCTCTGAGACATCGGGCGACAGCATGGGCGTCTGCTCCAGGATGTGCTCAATGGTCATATCCAGTGTTCGCTCTCCAAGATCCATCCACTGCGACCCTGTGTCGAGGATGAAGCGCGCGCTCATCGGCGCAATATCCCCGTCATGGGCGGGGCCATCGTATTGGTAGTTACATTCCTGCTGCCCGTACTGACTGCAGCGTCCGGCCCCCAAGCAGATTGTGAGGCGAACCGCTTCCAGCATCACTCACTCCCCTGCGAACTCCTGGACACCGTCATGGACTAAAGTTCATACAGATTATTTGTCTGTTCGCCACACTGTTGTGTTTCTCCTCCGTATCTCAGCCCGTGGTGGAGAGCATTGACTTGGCATGATAGAGCGCAAGATGTATAATTAACACCCTATCCTATGCCTCCCACGGGGGGCATTTTTTGGAGAAACAGCATTATCCGGGAGGACCAATGACATGAATCAACCATATTATCTGGGGATAGACGTTGCCTCAGTTAGTGTGGATACAGCGGTTATCGACGCAGACACACACGAGGTGCTCGAGGCTGAATACATTAGACATAACGGGCATCCCATGAAAACGGCCGCCAAAGCCATCCGCAATATTGTTGACCGGTATGGCGAAGACGAGCTGCGGGGAATAGCTACCACGGGTTCGGGCGGTCGTGCCATTGTCGGCGTCCTCGGCACAGGCTTCATTAACGAGGTCGTAGCCCAGGCCAGCGCGGTAATCAACCTGTATCCCGAAGTCCGCACAATTGTTGACATCGGTGGCGAGGATTCCAAGCTCATTTTCATCGGACCTTCCGTCCAGGATACAACACCTGAACTGAAGGATTTCGCGATGAACACCCGGTGCGCGGCCGGGACTGGAAGCTTTCTGGACAAGCAGGCTTCGCGTCTGGGATTGAGCATCGAGCGGTTCGGGGAGATCGGCGCAGAGGTGGATGATCCGCCCCGCGTCGCCGGGCGCTGCAGCGTTTTCGCCAAGACCGACATGATCCACCTGCAGCAAAAAGGCACTCCCACCAACGCCATCGTGGCCGGTGTATGCCATGCACTGGTCCGAAACTTTAAGAGTACCGTGGCCACGGCCCGGGAGCTAAAAACCCCCATCGCCTTCCAGGGCGGCGTGGCGGCAAACGCGGGGATCCGCAGGGCCATGGTGGAGGTCATGGAGATTGACGAAGACGATCTCGTCATTCCTGAGCACTTCGGCTGCATGGGCGCCATCGGAGCGGTGCTGAAGGCAATTGAGACCGGTGAAGTTGCCGCCCCGGACCTCGAGAATCTCCAGCGACTTGACTCTTACGAAGAAGTTGCCGACAGGGCACCACTCAAGCCGCTGAAGCTCGAAAAATCAACAATCATGCCCTCGGAGATCCGCACCACAGACGTTGACCGGGAGGAGCAGATTCCGGCCTATCTGGGCATTGATGTGGGCTCCATTTCCACCAACCTGGTGGTCATTGACAGTGACGGAAACCTGCTGACGAAGGCGTATTTGATGACGGCCGGTGAGCCGCTGGAGGCTGTCCGCACGGGCCTGAAAATGATGGAAAACGATGTCGGCGGCCTCGTGGATATCCGGGGTGTGTGCACCACCGGCTCGGGCCGCTATCTGACTGGTGATTTTGTGGGCGCCGATGTCGTGAAAAACGAAATCACCGCCCACGCCCGGGGAGCGTTGTTTATAGACCCGAACGTGGACACAATCCTTGAGATCGGAGGGCAGGACTCCAAGTATATCAGCCTGCAAAACGGCAGCGTCATAGACTTCATGATGAACAAAGTCTGCGCGGCCGGCACCGGATCCTTTCTGGAAGAGCAGGCCGAGAAGCTGGATATCTCCATCGAGGACGAATTCGCCGACCTCGCCCTGCAATCCGACACACCGCGTGATCTTGGCGAGCGCTGCACCGTTTTCATGGAAACGGAAATGGTGAAGCACCAGGCGGCGGGCGCCACGACCGGTGAGCTGGTCAGCGGACTGGCATACTCCATCGTCAAAAATTACCTGAACCAGGTTGTCGGCAAACGCCGGGTGGGAGACCATATCTTCTTCCAGGGCGGCACCGCATTCAACAAAGCCGTTGTCGCCGCCTTCGAAGAGGTCACCGGCAAGCCCATTATCGTTCCGCCTCACCACGAGGTCATGGGCGCCATCGGCTGTGCTATCATCGCCATGGAAAATGACACCGGTCAGAGCAGCTCCTTCCGGGGCTTCGATTTGAGTGAGCGCAATTACGAAGTCGAAAGCTTTATCTGCCACGACTGCCCCAACGAATGCGAAATAAACGTGGTGAAGATCGAAAACGAAGAGCCCCTGTATTACGGCAGCCGGTGCGGGAAGTACGATGTTGATCAGACCGAGAAGAAGACCGACCTGCCCGACCTGTTCAAAGAACGCGAAGAGCAGCTTTTGCATTCGTACCACGGCGATCCGGATATTCCCCAGGACGCCCCGCGTGTCGGGATTCCCCGGGCGCTGCTTTTTCACGATCTGTATCCATACTGGCACGCGATGCTCAGCGAGTTGGGCTGCGAGATCGTGCTGTCGAATAAAACCAACAAGAAGATCCAGCACGAGGGCGCCGAGCGCTCCGTGGCCGAGACGTGCTTCCCCATGAAAATCGCCCTCGGGCACATCTACAACCTCGTGCGGGACAAAGATATTGACTATATCTTCCTGCCCAGTGTCATCAACCTCAGCAAGCAGGACCATGATATGAACGACAGCTTCGTCTGTCCGTATTCTCAGAGCATCTGCTACACCAGCCGGGCATCGGTGGATTACGACAAATATGGTGTCGAGGTCCTGGACCCGGTGGTGTATTTCGAATACGGCCACAAACACCGCATGCAGGCGTTCGGCGAGATGGCCGAGCGGCTTGGAGCGACGAAGGCCGACCTGTCGCGGGCGCTGCGTGTCGCTGATGAGGCTCTGGAGCATTTCCGCACAGAGAAGGTGAAGCGCGGCAAAGAGATCCTCGACGGGCTCGGTGACGACGAGTACGCCATCGTCGTTGTCAGCCGGTCATACAACGGCTGCGACCCCGGTGCAAATCTGGAAATACCACAGAAGATCCGGGAAATGGGCGTGCTGCCGATTCCGATGGATTACCTCCCGCTGGATGATGTGCAGTTGCGCGGCGACTGGTGGAACATGTACTGGCGCTACGGCCAGCAGATTCTCGCAGCGGCGGAAATCGTCGCCGACGACCCGCGCCTGTATCCCATCTATATCACCAACTTCGGGTGTGGCCCGGATTCGTTTATCACCCAGTTCTTCCAGGAGCGGCTGGGGGGCAAGCCCATGCTGGTCATGGAAGTTGACGAACATTCTGCAGACGCCGGTATGATTACCCGGTGCGAGGCCTTCATTGACAGTATCGAGGCGACCCGCGGGATGACCTACGCCTCCGGACGCGAGTTCCGGCCACTGACGATCTCCCGCGCCAGCGACCGGCAGATGCTGATACCGAACATGAGCAGCCATGCCTACGCCCTGGCAGCCGCATTCCGCGCCTCGGGCATGGACGCGCGGCCGCTTCCGGAGCCCGACGAGGAAACTCTCGAATGGGGACGCAAGCACACCACCGGCAAGGAATGCTTCCCGTGCGTGGTTACCACCGGTGATATGGTGAAGTTCGTCCACAGCGACGAGTTCGACCCCGACCGCCACGCCTTCTTCATGGGCGGCTCCGGTGGGCCCTGCCGCTTCGGGCAATACAACGCCCTGCAGCGCATGGTTCTGGAC
>JBKHJK010000070.1:0-7966 GCA_046538215.1 Armatimonadota bacterium | reverse complement strand
CCCCCTCACCGCCCTGCAGGATGCGCCCCCTGCACTGGCAGGCTTCCCAATGGCCGCGGTGGGCCGGTGTGATGAGCCACCGACGATTGATGGCGTCGGTGATGATTCGTGTTGGAGCGAGACTGTGTCCTGCAGCAACTTCCTGCATATCCGCTCCCTGGCACCCGCCGTCGGAGATACGGTTGTGCGAATGTGCTACGACGACGAAAACCTCTACGCGATTTTCCACTGTGATGAGCCGATGCTGGACCCGGTGAAGCAGCAGCGCCACGAGTTCGTCGCCCGGGCTGAAGAGCACGATGGCGATGTTTATCGGGATGAGGCGTGCGCGCTGCTTGTGGATCCGGACGGCGACGGACGGTATCTGTACGATATCGCTGTGAACGCGCTCGGGACGGTGGCTGATGCAAAATGTACCGGCCCTGATTACTGGAAATCCCGCGATAAGGGCTGGGAATCCGGCGCTGTGGCAGAGGGCACCATCGGTGATGACAGCTGGACTGCAGAGGTCAAAATTCCCTTTGAAGAGCTGGGCGGTCCTCCATCGCCCGGCGACCGCTGGAATGTCTCCCTCGCCAGGGTCGCCCGCGCACGAGGTGAAAAGAGCTCCTGGAACCCTTCCGGCACCGGCTTTCACGCCCCTGAGATCCCGGGTGCGCTGGTGTTTTGCGATGCGGTCCCGGACGTGGCGGTCTTGGAGCCACAGACGGTTAATCCCGGCACCAATACTCTGAACGTGGCGCTGCAGGGCAAGAGCCCACACGGGCTTTTGATCACCTCGCGCCTGCTCGGCTCCGCAAAGGGTGTGTATAACCATTCATTCATGGCGGGGGATACGGAGCGGATGACCCACGAGTTTGCCATCCCCGATGAGGGCGACTGGCAGATCAGCCATACTGCCCTGAATGCGGTGTCACTGCAGCCGCTTTACGTGACGCCGGATGTGGAACGTGCGGTGACCATTTCACGGGCGACGCTCACCCTCGCCTCCGACGGTCCCTACAGCGTCCATGTCAACGGGACGCCCGTGGACACAGGGGAGAAGGCCGACGGACGGGAGGTAGAAATATCGCTTGCGAGGGGCGCCAACGTCATTGCAGTAGAGGCCGAAAACGGCGCCGTCGCGGCACAGATCGAGGCTCCCGGAATGCCGGCACGAAGCGTGCGATGGAAGCTGGCCCCCACGGACGCCGAGAATGTGCTTCAACCGAATACCGCCGACCGCGGATGGGAAACAGCACCGGTAGTCAAAGAACACCCCACGCTTGGGGAGTACTATGGCAGAGCGGGCGAGCCGACGGTTCTGCGCCACACGCTGCTGTGGCACAACACCCGCGTGTGGCCATTGCCGGATCCGGCTCTGTACATCGCCCGCAACACCGCCCAGCACATCAACGTGGTCTTCAACGTCCCCGACGGGCGGCGGTTTGACAGCTGGAGCACGTATCTCGCGCTCCCGGACGGCTTTGATTTCCTCGGAGCCAGTGGATATTACGCCCAATACGTCTCCTACCAGCCCACATACCAGTGCGAAAATACCGGTACGCAAGAGGTTCTCGGCCGGCAGATGCAGGTGTGGAAAATCACCGCCGATAAACACATCGCACCGGGCCGACACTATGTAATGTCGCTGTTTAACGCCTTTGTCACCTGTGATGAAAACAGCCCCGATGAGGCAGCCTTCGCGTACTGGTCTGAGGCCAACGACGGGACCATCAGCGAGCCGCTTCAGGAGATCCCGGTCCGCGCACTTCCGGGATTGCAGGGGCAGCAGCCTCAGGAGCTCACCTGGCAGCTCTGGGGCTCATATTTCAACGCCCTGAACAACCCGGAGCTGCGTCACGCGACACTGCAAACCATGCAGGACGCCGGGATGACAGATCTCGTGGCCGGTGACGCCTGGACGGGCGAACACGCATCGTCGTACGGCATCACCAACACCTGGAGCACCAGTTTCAAATCCTCCGCCATCAACATGAGCGATTACCTCAAAGAGCACCCCGAGGACCGGCTGGTCGGCACCGACGGAAAGCCGTCCGATCAGTACGTCTGCATGACCCGGCTGCTGGGCGACGTCTGGGAGGTCGCAGAGGGGATTTTAGCGGAGAAAATACAGAGGCGCCATCTCGACCGGTGCGAATACGACTTCGAGGAACCGGCCTTCTACGGGCCGCATTCGTGCTACTGTCCCCGGTGCCTGGCGGCATTTCGCGAGGAGACCGGGATCAGCGATGATGTGGAACTCACGCCGGAGATCATCAGGCAGCAGTACCGGCAGGAGTGGCTGGACTTCATGGCCCACCGCGGGGCGGAGCTTTTCGTGCGCTTCAGCGAGAGCATCCACCGCATTGACCCGAACGTGAAGTTCTCGGTTTACAGCGGCTATCAGACGCCCGAAAACGTCGAGCGCTACGGGGTTGACTGGGCGCTGGTCGGACAGAGACAGGCGTGCGATGACGCCGGGTGTGGATATGGACGCCATGAGGAGTATGTGAACGCCACCGTGGAGGCGCTGCAGGGCATTCCGCTTCTGTGCGGGGCCCTGCTGCACCCGCATGCACCAGACACACCGGAGCCGCTGCGGCCACTGACCAAAGCCCGGATGATACGCCGCTCGCTGGACGCCACCGGGGGGACCCTGGTGTGCAACCGCTTCCTGATGGACGGGCGCTGCTGGAGAGCGGTTGCAGAGACGACCCGGCTGGTGGCGCAGTACGAAGAGCTGTTTGCCGACGCCCGCCCACAGCCGGTGGGTGACTTCAACCCGGCCATCGTCTGCCAGGTCTCCGACCGAGAGACGACTCTGGTCTGTGCGATGAATGATAGCGGCAAGCAGGTGACACATACAATTCCCCTGCCCGCCGGGGCCGGTGGCGGTGTCGAATTTTATTCCGGCACACAGGTGACAGCCGGACAGACGGTTAAATGTACCCTCCCACCCGGCGAGGCCGCCGTTTATGTGCTGGAGAAGTAGCAGCAACGGTCGTCGATATCTCACTTCTGGAGGCCCTAACATGCGCATATCTACAGCATTGACACTCGCTCTGATGGTCTGTATCAGCGCCTCATGGGCGGTGCAGGTTGAAAAATCTGATGAAGCAATCGCCCTGAGCAATGATCTGTGCAGTGTGGAAGTGGACCTGACAAAAGGGAGCGCCCCCATCCGTGTGGGGTCGCCGGAAAGCGAAAAGCCTGTGTTGTCGGGCACTCACCTGTCGCTGTATTTTGCAGAGAATGAGCACTGGGTCAGTGAAACCTGGATCAGGCCGCAGGCGGCCGAAACCGCCGACGCCGACGGTGGGCAGTCGATCGTGACCGATTCGAAGAATTTCGGCGGCTTCACCCTTCGCAGGGCCGTGACGCTCACCGACAACAGCCCGGTGGTGCAGGTTCGGTATCACCTCGTGGCGGAAAAGGAAACGAAGCCTCAGCTCATTGTTCCCATGAACATTCACGCCGGGCCCGACGCCGACCGGGTGCTGACGCCCGGTGGCGCCATGGACGCGACAGATATTGAAGTCTCCAATTTCGCCATCGAGCTGAAAAGCAAATGGTATGCCTTCCAGTCATCGGCAACCGGCCGCGGACTCATTGTGGCGCCGATCATCACTTCAGATCTGCACACCAAATCGTACCTCCAGCATCGCCAGAACGGCAGTCTCGGGCTGGCCTGGCGTATCCACCCCATGAAGACTTACGCGGAGGACGAGGATTTCTCCTTCGCGTATAACCTCGCAATCTTTGACGATGATCCGGCGGCCGCGGCACGGAGCGCGCTGCAGGCCGGGGCAGGGCCCATCACCGAGCTTCCCACACCTGAGCCGGAAGCCACCGACGGCGAGGGGGACTGGCCGCCAGTGGCATACTGCCCACAAGCCTCCGCCGCTCCTGATGTTGACGGCACTATTGCAGACGCCTGCTGGAAGGCCGCCGGGGAGACAGGCCGCTTCAGAACGATCAAAGGTGACGCATATCCGAAAGCCGACACGACGGCGCGCGCATTGCTGCATGGAGACACCCTGTATCTGGCGATCCGCTGCGAGGAGCCGAATATGTCCGACCTGCAGACCAACGCCCCGCCGGGGAGCAACCAGGTCTGGACGGATGACGCCGTCGAAGTCTTTATTGATGCCGACGGTGACGGCAAGGAATACGCCCATCTCATCGTCAATGCGGCGGGTGTGCAGCAGGACAACCTGATGGCCGAACGCGGAGTGCAGTACCAGTGGGCGGCCGAGACGGTGCAGGGTGATGATTTCTGGAGCGCGGAAATCGCCATCCCGCTGAGCGATCTCGGGGTCCAGAGACCTGCCGACGGAGAGACCTGGCGCTTCAACATCTGCCGGTCGCGGCATCCCGTCCGCGAGCTGAGCTGCTGGTCGCCGACCATGCAGGGCTTCCACCGGCCTGAATATTTCGGCTGCCTGGTGTTCGGAGATCCCGCGGTGCGAATCAGCGGTGTGAGAACAGGGCTGCAATCGAAGGATGACGAGCGCTCGCTGAACCTGAGAACCGACCCTTCAACCGCAAGCGGCCAACAGGTCACTGTTGATCTCACCGTTCTTCGCGAAGGTCAGCAGACCGACCAGGGGGCGTATCAGGGGCCCGTTACTGCAGATATGACGCAAGTAAGTGTCCCGTACACGATTGATACACCCGGGTCGTACGCACTGGATGTTGATGTGTCGGCCTCCGGCGCCCCGGTCATGCGGGCCACCTTCGCAGGAACCGTCTATAGCCAGGGCCTCGCCAGCGCCGTGTATCCCGCCGAAGAGGATGGCAACAGGCTCTTCATCGCAAAGGGTACGGCCCAGCATGCGTTCTTCGTCCCGGCGAACCATGGGGACAAAGACTACGAGGAGTTTGACTTTGTGCTGGTGCTGCCGGAGGGAATAGATGTTTATGACGGTGTGGGCGGACACCTGGACCTGTATTATAACGCCACGCTGCAGGAGACCTCCACGGTTGAGCGCGAGGGGCACACCATGACCAGGTGGGTGTGGCGCTCCAGTAAATCAATGGGCAGGCGTGACATCTCAAAGACGCGATTCTACCGCAGTTGGCTTCCGGTGCTGAGGGTGAACGAAGACCTCGCGCCCGGTTCGCATCCCTGGTACTTCTATATCCAGTCGGGTGAAGACAGGGAACCCGAGCATCGTGGTGAGCTGACGATTCTCTCGCCGCTGAGTGGCCAACAACCGGAGCATCTCACCATCGGCATGGCCTGCTGGACGATTGATCCGAACTTCCGGTTCTGGGAGGACCTGCTGGATACGTATCAGGCGTCCGGTATGAACCTCGCGGAATCGCACATGAACCGGCACGAAGAGCGCTGGTCGGAGGCGGTGCGAGCACGGGGTATGGCGCCGTGGGATGCCATGTGGTGGTTCTGGTGGAACGACGAGTATCTGGAGGCTCATCCGGACCACGCCGCGGTGACCTTCGAGGGCGAAAGCGACGAGAAGCGGATATGCCCGGAGATTATGGCCGGGGAAGACGATGAACCTATCTCCGGCCTCATGGAGGGCATCTGCGAGGATTACCGCGCCGGCCGTATTGAGGGAAGTTGGTACGATCTCGAGGGCCCGGCTTCATTCAATATATGCTTCTGCCCCCGCTGCATCAGCCGGTTCCGGGATTTCGCCAACATTCCCGCAGACGAAGAGCTTACTCCGGCGAAGATCCGGGCGAAATACGCAGACGAGTGGGTGGAAATGGCCTGCCGGCAGACCGCCGATGTGCTGGAGCGTATGAAGGAATATGCGGTCAACCACGACGCAGAAGGCTGGAAGCTGGCGGTGTACAGCGCCGTGCAGAACGAGCACACCCGGCGGTCGTACCGCGTTGACTGGCCCATGATCGTTCCCACGATTGATGTAGCGACACCAAGCTTCTATTCCATGAGCGCCGGGTCGCTGCCGACCACCTTCGTGCAGGGCAATCTGGAGTTTCAGTCGGTCGTGCGTGGTGTCAGAGACATTCCCATCTGGAACACCCTGACGACCGGATATGGCCGCGGCCGCCCCTTCACAGATGATGGCCGTGTCGTGAAAATGCAGGTTCTCAAATCCGTGGCATTCGGCGCCGACGGGACCCTGCAGTGGTGGTGGGGAACCAATGACGGCAGACATTACCAGGGCTATGCAGAGGCGACTAATATCCTCGCCACCAATGAGGCTTTCTTCGTACAGGGCAGCATGAACGGTGATCTGCTGAGTGGCGAAGAGGTGCCGGGGACATCCAGAATCGCCTGGGAGCATGGTGATGAGGTGCTGGTGATGCTGTTCAACGACAGCAGCGATAAAGAACAGAGGATCACGGCGAATCTTCCTGAGGGCATGACAATCGTGCGAGATGACGGGCGCGGAGGTGCCGGTATCGAGGGCGGTGTGCTTTCGGCACAGACAGAGCCGCTCGACTGCCGGTGGTTTGTGCTGGGGCAATAGGTGTCTATCCACTCGTGAAAAGGACTGGTAGTGTGCGAAAATTGATAGTATTTTTGATGGCAGGCCTCACCGCTGTCGCGGTGGCGAGCGTTCCTGTTGACAGCTTCGATGCCAATACCGGCTTCACTCTTGCAAAACAGATTGAAAAAGCCGTGCCCGAGACAAAAGAGGGCAGGCAGGCGCTGCACATGCATGTGCCGTGCGAGGGTGAGGGCGTGGTGTATATCGGCCAGCGTTTCGAACCCCTGCAGGACTGGACCGGCTACTGCCGCCTGCACTTCAACCTCTTCGCCTCCACCACCGGCGAGGCGTCGCACATTCAGGTCCAGATATTCGACCGGCAGAACAACCAGGTGCGGCTGCGCCGGGCTCTGAAACCGCACCACCTGGGCAAATGGCGAGAGATAACCTGGAATTTCAAAAATGAGGAGCCTGAGGACAAACCGGTTGATTTCTCCAATATCAAGCTCCTTTTGATCTCCTGCTGGCAGGACTACTACGGCCACACTCAGGGCGATGTCGTGGATTACTGGATTGCGGATATGCGCCGTGAGCGGTGTTTCGGCAGTGCTGCGCTTGGTGCCGCTCCAATCGCCAGTGCCCCGACTCTCGATGGCTCGCTCGATGATGGCTGCTGGGAGAGCGCTCCAATGACCGAGCAGTTTTATCGCCGCGGAGAAGGCGTGCCGGCAAGGGAGAACACCAGCGTGCAGGCGTGCTGGGATGATGAGAACCTGTATCTGGGTGTGAGGGCCAGTGCAGAGGTCCTCGACCCACGGCTGCAGCGGCTGAATGAGTTCCGGGCGGCCGAGACGGAGCATGACGGCCGTGTGTATGGCGACGACGCCATTGAGGTGTTTCTGGGGCCCGCAGAGGACAGGACCGCCTACTACCACTTCGCCGTCAACGCCCTGGCAACAAAATACGAGGGGGCACAGACGGATAAGAGCTGGGACGGTGAGTGGTCGGCCGCCAGTGAGACGTATGACGGCTACTGGGTGACGGAAATCGCGATTCCCTGGGAGAGCGTGGGTTTTGGGCCCGACCCCGGTGGGATGATGTGGGCGAATGTGTGCCGCAACAATATGGCGCAGGATGAGCTCAGCACCTGGTCGCCGGTTTCAGGCGGCTTTCACGCCCCGGACGAGTTCGGCTCATTTATGCTGCTGCCACAATCGCCGGTGGCAGCGGTGCGAAGCGGGACCATGCCGCGCCTTCTCATTGGCCGCAATGTCGTGGCCCCCCAGGTGCAGGGACTGCAAGACGGAGACATCAATTTGCGCCTCATGCTGCAGCAGGATTCTTCTGAAACGATCCAGCGGCAGACGGTGGAGGTGTCTTCGGACGAGACGAAAGAAGTGGAACTCCCTGCCGTCATCGAAGACCCCGGGGCGGTCGGCGCCTCGTACAGCGCACTGGACCCCGCGACTGATCTTTTTTACTTCCAGACACCGATGGTCACCTTCGAGACGGCCGCCGTCGAGCGACTGATGATGAGCCTTGACGGCACAGCCACGGTC
>JBKHJK010000069.1:0-7975 GCA_046538215.1 Armatimonadota bacterium | reverse complement strand
CGACGCTGGAAACTCGCGTCGTAGGTATATTTTGCCATGAACTCATCGGGATGAGACTGCCACCACGACAGCGCGTGGTCGTATTTGCTGTTGACGCCGGAAAAGGCTGCATCCAGCTTTGCATCCCACAGATGGGCGCCGTAGATTTTCTCCCACGCAGTTGACATGCCGTTGGCGGTATTCATACGGTCCTGGGCATTACTCCAGTTTTCGCCAAGGACCTTCATCTCCCAGGGGCTGCGGCTTTTGCCGGCCAGGAGGTTCATTTTGTATATCCGGTCCACCGGGACCGACCTGTCAACTTCGTACCAGCTTTTCTGCTGCTCGTCCCAGATAAGTGTCGGCTGGTCGCCTGAAGAGAACGGCTTGTAGATCCACGAGGGGCCGTCGGGCCAGTACTGGTTGCCCTGGGCGAAAGCCTGGCCGAACTGTTCGACCATTTTCTCGTACTTCTCTTTATCGGCGCCGGTCTTATAATATCCCGGGCCGCCCACAATACCCTGGTTGCGGTTTTCATCAATGGTTTTGGCGACCCTGTCGGTGGCATCCAGGAGCCTGTCGGTAATTTTTCCGTACTGCTCGATGAACGGGCCGATCACCGGGACCTTGCCGCCGGCCTCTTCCATGATCGTCGCCAGGGCCTGGAGCTGTCCCCCAAGGGGACCTCCCTCGCGGTTTTGCGCCTTCTGCACAGCGCCTTTGAGGTCCTTAATCTCTCCATACACATCAAAGGCTTTGCCGACGGGCGCCGCCATCTTCGAGAACTTCCGCAGCGGCTCGTTAAAGGTTTCCAGGCTTTTCTGGGCCTGTGAAATTTGATCAATAATTGCTCTGCGCTCCTGCGCAGTCATGCCCGGAGCCTTTTCGTAATACTCTCGAGCATCCCACAGCGAGCTGCGGATTTCATCAATGGTACTTATGCCCGTATCCACGCCATCAACGATCTTCTTGAAGTCGTCGCCCGTCTGTTTGATGGCGTCGTCAGCGACACTGGCCCCGCCCGCCATCATCATGACGACAGCGGCGACAACCAACGACCACATCCGTCTGCCCATGGTCTTTTCCTCCGTTCGATCCTACCGACTGTCACGAGTCCGAACGCGTTATCCATCCCGCTTTTCGCCATGACGGCAAGAAATCCTGCCAGGTTCAGTGTTCCTGCACACCTTGAGCGGGCGCACGTCCCGCGGTATAATGCCTCCACAGTGGCAAATGCTGATATGACACGCGCCTATACAGCGCCGCAGGAGTGATCTGCATGGAAGCGGCAGTGGCCCTCGCAATGATTATCGGGACATACTCTGGCGTCGGCATAGACAACATTATGGACACCCCAATCATTCAGGAGGTCGTCTTCTACGAGGCGGATGCACAAAAGCTCGTCGAAGTCGCATCGGGCGCAGAGTTCATCGAAGAGGACGGCCAGCAATTCGCCCGAACCCTCGAAGGCTTTGAACTTCTCGTAGAGACCGAACTCCCGGCGTCCAGCGTCCAGATCGAGGTGGAATGTCGCGCACCGGATCGCGGCAGTGATTCATACTTCGTTGACCTCGACGGCGAGCGTTCGGAGCAGATCATCACTCCCCCCGTAGGCAGCATGGGCACAGCGCGGGCAGGTCTTCAGGTCGCCCGGGCCGGCACCCACACCATAAAGCTGACCCTCCGTGAGCGGCCGGGAAGTGTCATCGGGAATCTGCGTGTTGTGACAAAAGATGTGCAGCCCCCGGCACCGCCGATGCGCGAGGAGCTCACCGGGCAGCATCCGCGGATCTATTTCACCGAAGACGACATCCCGCAGATGCGCCAGCGGCTGGAGGATCCGCGGGTGCAGCAGTTCTATCGCCTTCCCGACGACAGCACCCGCAAGCCCCCGGAGTTCAAGCCCGGCCAGCGCAATGGCGGGGCCTACCGCAGCCTCGACAACCACGCCCTGCGATACGTCCTGGAACCCGACGAGAACCTGCGCGAATGGCTTCTCGAGTGGCTGGAGATGGCCACGACCTATGGTGACGTCGGGGTTGACCTGGATGCCGAGTACTTCATGGAGGGCCTGGCCCTGACGTATGACTGGATGTACGACGACATTCCCGAAGACTTGAGAGACCGGGTTCGAGATACGATTGTCGAGAATTGCGACCGGCTTTACACCGCGTCCCTGGCCGGCCGCAGTGGTGGCGGACAGAATTTCCAGCAAAATCACTACTGGTATTCACATCTCGCGCTGGCCCTGGGGGCGGCCGCCGTCTATGGGGAGGTGCCGGAAGCCGAAAAATGGCTGGCATGGGCGTGGGACCGCTTCGAGCGGATAGCACTGACCTTCAGCCCAGATGGAGGTTTCCACGAAGGGCCTGCCTACTGGGATTTCTCCATGCCGACGCTGTATATGTATGTGGACCTGTACGAATACTGCTCCGGTGAACACGTGCCGTATATGGATGTCGGCCTGCAGGGACAGGGATACTTCCGGTGGCACCACCAGCTTCCCGGCTTCGACAGGTACGCCTCGCTGGAGGATTCCAAAAAGACCGCCACCGGCTGTGCGGCCTGGCTGTTGACGTGGGAAGCCAGCCGCTTCAAAGATCCTGTGTTGATGGGGCTTGCACGCCTGCGGCAGGCCGAGCCGAGTCCCAACAATTTCTCCTTCCTGTGGCTTGATGAAGACGTCGAGCCGATTGACCCGCTCCCCCGCATGGAGACCGCCGCATATTACCCTGATATCGAAACGGTTTTCACACGCACTTCATGGGAAGACGACGCCACTCACGCCGTGTTTGTGAGCAGACCCATGAGCGGACATAAATATGCCAGGATATGCGAGGAATACGGGATCGGCGGAACCGGTCACAATCACCCCGAACAGAATCACTTCTTTCTTTTCGGTCGCGGAGCCACACTCGCCGGCGACCCGGGCTACACATACGATAAGCAGACCCGCAACCACAACACGATCCTGATCAACGGGCAGGGGCAGTACGGTGACGGTGAGACATGGCCCCGTCCAAATCCCGGCCGCGCGCATATCACCCACTTCGGCACCGATGGCATAAGCACCATCGCTGTCGGAGACGCCACTTCCGCATATCCCGACGAGCTGGGTCTGCGGCTTTTCGAGCGCACCTTTGTGGTGGCCGACAGCGACCTCGTGGTCGTCTTTGACCGTCTTGCCGCAGAGGCTCCAAGCACCTTCAACTGGCTTCTGCACCACTGGGGAACCGTTGAAGAAGGAAATGGCACCTACACCATCACCCGCCATGCCGCGCAACTGACCCTCCACCATCTCATGCCCGCAGACTGCACGTGCGAGCAGAGCACATACAGGCCCCAGTACGTCCACCCGCGGCGCGACCATACACCCGAAGAGGCCGATATCAACCTGCTGTCATTGAACTCGCCGGAAACCACCGAGACACAGTATTTAGTGCCAATGCAGATCTCCGCAGCGGATCAATCGCCTGCTGAGCTTGAACATATTTCCGGCGATGGCTACGAGGCTGTTCGAGCCGGTGACGCCCTTGTCGCATTTTATACCGGCGGCCGCACGATGACACTGCAGACGCCGTGGGGCGAAACTATCACCACTGAGGCCAAAGCCTGCGTCGTGCGCAACAGTGCAGAGGGCGCGGTGGTCGTTGAAGCGAAAGTGGTCGAGAAGGAAGATGAGTAACTCTGTGCTGATAAGACAATAATGCCCATAGCGGGGTGCTGCGCGGTCGTTTCTGGATGGATTCATTGCTGTAGGGGTGCATTGGGGGCATGTATGGCGGGGCATGCTGCAGTTTCCAGCCACGTTGCACAGCAGCGGGCCAGAGGGATCCGCACCGCCGTCGTTATTGCCGCCGTGATTGTGGTCCTTCGCTATCTTCCGCTTACCTCAAACCTTTTTTTCTTTTCTGTGATCGAGAGCTTCGCCTACGACGTGGCCTTTGAGCTGCAGGGGCGCGATGTCCCCTCAGAGATGGTGATTGTGGCCATTGATGACGAGAGCCTTCGCCCGCAGCATCTCGGGCGATTCCCGTGGTCGCGGGAGGTTCACGCCCGGCTCATCGCAAAGCTGAAGCCCGCCAGAGTCGTGGCCTTCGATGTTCTGTTTCCCGAACCGCAGGCTGGCGATCCCGGAGCCGACCGTGCCCTTGCAGAGGCCGTCGCAGCCCATGGCCGTGTCGTTCTCGCCGCCCATCAGCGCACTCGCAGTGATTATGAGTCCACATCCCCCCGCCTCCAGGGCTTCGACCTCGTCGGGCCTCCAGGGGCGCTGCAGCGGGTGCAGGCGCTCAATTTCGCTCCACCCATCAAACCACTCCAGGAGGCGGCCGCAGCCGTCGGTTATACAGATATTGACGCCGATCCCGACGGAGTGTACAGGCGAGTCGCACCGGCATCGGCCGGGTTTGATGGAAAGGTTTACCCCCACTTTGCCCTGGAGGTTGCCCGCATCGCTACGGGACAGAAGCCTGCAGATATCCTCCGCGGAATCACCAGTGGGCACCTCAGCTTTGGTGACCGTACGGTTCCCCTGACTCGCGACGGTCACATGCTCATCAACTACTGTGGCCCCACGGGCACCATCCCGAGATATTCCTGCTGGGAGGTCCTCGAGGGCCGAATTCCGCCCGAAACGTTTGAGGATAAGATCGTTTTCATCGGTGCGACGGCTCCGGGGTTGTACGACATCCGCCCGGCTCCGTACCGCACCGCCAGCCGGATGTTCATGGGGGTGGAGACGAATGCCAATATCGCCAACACCCTCATGCGGCGACCACCTCTGACGGACGGATCGGGCAGTTTCCTGTGGCTGCTTTTCGCCGCAGTGATCGGCATCTTCGCCGGCTGGGTCGTCTGGAGCCGTGGGGAGGTGACCGGCCCACTCACGGGGCTGCTTATTCTGCTTGTGATTGCCCTACCGTCGTTCTTCGCGGCATTCTACCTCTTCAACCACGTCATCCCCTACGGCGCCATCATCCTGGCCGTGGGGCTGCCGGTGGGGCTCGGCCTGTACCAGCGGCTGGGCGCCGAGCGGCAAATGATTCGCAATGAATTCTCCTCCTACGTGTCGCCCGACGTGCTCAATATACTCATGCAGAACCCGGAGGTCACCCGGCAGGGGCGGCGGCTGCAGTGCAGTCTGCTTTTTTCGGATGTGCGGGGATCCACGGCTCTGTCGGAGAATATCGAGCCGGAGGTGTGGCTGGCGCAGCTCAACGAGTATATGAGCCAGATGACCACCTCTGTCTTCGACTATGACGGCTATCTCGACAAGTTCATCGGTGACGGGATCATGGCTGTATGGAACGCTTTCGGCAACCAGCCCGACCACCCCGAGCTTGCGGTGCGGGCGGGGCTGGATATGCTGGCACGGCTGGAGGCCCTCAACGAGTTCTGGGCGGACCAGGCGGACCGGGAACCCTTCCGAATCGGCATAGGCATTCATACCGGTGAGGCCGTGCTGGGTGACGCCGGCTCGAACCAGCGGCGCCAGTTCACCGCCATCGGGGACGCGGTCAACACCGCCGCACGCATTGAAGCGATGAACAAGGACCGGGGCACTGTGTTTCTCATCAGTGAAACCACTGCGCAGCGGCTGGAGGGGCTTATTGAGCTGCGTGAACTCGGCGAGGTGGAAGTCAGGGGACGGAAAGAGGGTATCCGCATTTTTGAGGTGCTCGGAGAGGCCGGGAACGTCAAAGCCGCCGGGGAGTGATCGCATGCTGGACTGGTTCCGCAGGAAGAAAAAGAAGCCCAAAACGCAGGACGAGGTCATGGCTGATGCTCTAAGTGACCTGAAGCGCGACCAGGACAAAAAGCACAAGCGCCGCTCGCGACGTGGAGGCTTTTCGATCCGCGGATGGTTTGACAGGCGCATTCTTTACGGGATTTTGATCATTGCGGTTGCTGTGATTGCAGACGGCGTGCGGCGCGAGAATCAGGAGTTTTACGCAGAGGTCACAGGCCTCAACGGTCCCGCTGCCGTGTACGCCAGTGAAACCGCCGGCGCAACATCCCTGCGGGTGGGTGACAGGCTCCAGGACAACAACATCGTCCGCACTGCCGCCGGGTCGAGGGTGGTGCTGGAGTTTCCCGACCAGAGTGTCATCGTCGTCGGACCTGAGAGCCAGATGAAGGTTCAGCTTTTGGAATACCACCGCGGTGGGGCGTGGCGTGGCCGGGCGTTTTTCCTGCAATTCGGGCAAATCTGGGCCCGCGTTTCCCCCCACTTCGGCACCGAATCTGAAATGCGCGTCCATACTCCCTCCTCCGTCGCCGCCGTCCGTGGCACCGTCTTCCATATCCACCACTACTTCGACGCCGAGCAGAGTGAGATTTCCTGCAGGGAGGGGGCCATAGCAGCTCGCGGGCTGTACGGCTCATCCCGCTACCTCGGGGCCAATACACACGCACGGGTTGATGAAGGCGAAGAGATGGGCGCACCGCAGAATATGCCGCAGTCGGTGGAGGCATCGTACGGACACAATGAGCTGTGGCGGCAGATTATCCAGCCGCACTGGCTCCCGGAAGCCGAAAAGGTGATCTGCCAGACGCTCGATGCGCCCCTGACCATACTGGGCATCGGGAAGGCGAGCTGGGCCGTGGGAGCCGCCGATTACGCTCGTCGCACCTCCGCCCTCAAGGCACTCCAACTGTTGCACCAGCAGGTCGAAGGGGTGACCCAGTACCCCCGCCATATTCATCCGGCGACGCTGAAGGGGCTCACGCTGCCGGACCAGTATCGCAAGCGATTGCTGCTGAACTTCCATTGCAGCTCCATCGAACTGTACCAGCAGCTTCAGGGCGGACGCAGCTTTATCATCTTCGCCCGTGCCCGGGATCGCAATCGGACTCTGTATAGGGTCACCCCGTGGGGTGTTGAGGAAGCCACCGAGCGCGAACTGCAGATGTACCGGCAGTAAATGTCGTGCCCACAGCGCCCAAAAGATCCCCCACTCCTTCTGCAGCGTGTTGTATCAGGCGTCTGTGCGGAGGCCATCATCTCTTTGTGTCAGGAAGATGCGAAGGCAGGGAGGGATATGGGGCTTTCGAGGTGAATCGGGCAAATGCAACACCTTGAGCAAAGGGTTATTACCAGTGCGCTGCTGCTGGACCGGGCAGTTGCATCAGGAGAGATTCTTCCATGGCGTATCGCTGTGCATTTTTGGGCTGCGGCCCCCGTGCGGGAAGTCATGCCAGGGCCTACCAGCATATCACCCGCGGTCAGATAGTCGCATGCTGCGACCTCAACGAACAGAGACTGCAGGAATTTGGTGACGAGTGGGAGATAGAAAACCGCTACGTTGACTTTGAGAAAATGATCGCCGAACAGAAGCCGGATGTCGTACACATGGTGACTCCCCCCACCATCAGGGTCAGCCTTATGTCGGACCTCGCCGGGGCCGGAGTTCCCGCCGTTATCGTTGAGAAGCCCATCTGCATCGGAGCCGACGATTATAAGCGGCTTCGAAGGCTAAATGCACAGAGCGACACCCGCTTCACCGTCAACCACCAGCTCCGTTACCACCCGATGATCCTGGATTTATTGCAGCAGGTGCGTGATGGAGACATCGGGCAGGTGCGGTGTATTGACGCCTCGTGTGTGCTTCCGATGTCCGGCCAGGGCGTTCATGTCCTGGACCTGATGTTTGCGTTCAATGACTACACGCAAGCGCAGACCATCTTTGGTGCCTCCTCGGGGTATAATGACATCAACGGCACTCACCCCAGCCCGAGGAGCGCCGCGTGGATGCTCACGTTCAACAACGGGGTCCGGGCGATGCTGCAGGCCGGGGAGGGCGCACCGGAATTTGAGCCCGGCCCGAGACACATGCACAAGCGCATCGCCGTCTATGGCACCCACGGCTTTGTGCACTGGCGCATGAACGCCTGGGAGCGCTCTGTAGCCGGTGGCGAGGTTGAAACTGGCGAAAAGGAGTATCGGGAAGAAGACACCATCGGCCAGGCGAACCTGACGAATGCCGTCTTCGAC
>JBKHJK010000068.1:0-7985 GCA_046538215.1 Armatimonadota bacterium | reverse complement strand
GGTACACCCATTCCGTGTCGTAGGGCTGCAGCTCTGCACGCACCGGGACCGCATATGTCGGGAAGTTGGAGGCAATGCCGCCGACCTCTGCTGCTCCTGCAGCGGGGCCCATGCCCTCTGGAGCCTCCGCGGCGATATCCTCTCCTGGCGGAGCGGCTTCCGGCATTCTCCCCATGCCGTCTCCGAGCATCCCGGTTAATTCGCCCAGCATGCTGCCCATGAAGTCTGAAGGCATACCGGCCGGGCCGCCACCCATTTCTGCCTCCATCATCGCGCCCTCCGGCTGTTCAGCCGGGATGGGAGGTCCGACAACGACAGCTTCGGGCTGGCCATAGACGTCCAGAAGATTGATCGCATGGTCGCCCAGGCGAATTCCCGCAAGCTGCACCTCGCGTGCAAACACGTGCGTACAGGCCAGGCACAGAATGCCTATCAATACCATCGAGACCAGAAGCCGAGCGCGTCTGTGATGCATAATGGCTCCTTCAATCGCGGCGGATACTTATTCCCAGATATAGATTCCCGAGACGACCATATCGTGCAGTGTGAACGAGATGTTATTATTCTCTTCATACCGCACAAGCAGGTCGCGAGTGTAGCTTGTATGAGCCGGAGTGAATGAGGCGCTCACGGCACCTCCGAACGCCGATATACCGCCCTGGCCGGTGTAGGTGAAGCTGAGCTGCTCGCTGGGATAACCGTAGCGGTATAGCACGCGTTTGTAGCTGTCTCCGAGCTTCACATACCGGTGCGGTCTCCACAATGCGGTCCGGGCAAAACCACATCTCGTTGCGGCGATTGATATGGCACGCACGAAGCCGTTACCATCCAGCAGGAAGCCGATATCCACGCCGTCGCGGCGGTACATCCACTGGATCTGTGATCCGCTGGCATCAATCCAGGCCGGCAGCGCCCATATCGGGAACCGCTGACTGCTGAACGCTCCACTCGGTGCAGCATCTGCACCAGCTCCGGGGCCCATTGCTTCTCCTTCGGGGCCTGGCTCAAATTCTCCGGCACCCTCCGGTGGCATGCCCATCTCATCTCCGGGAGGCGGCCCCGCTTCCATGGGCATGTCTTCTTCTTCCGGTGGCATCCCGCCGGGGCCCATTTCGCCTTCCATCCCGGGCATTCCCACTTCGCCGCCTGCTCCAGCACCCGCTGCAAGCGCACCCAGCATATCGCCGGATCCGCTTACAAGACAGTCAGGGGGGCCGTACACCTGCAGGAGGTTAATGAAGTGATCACCCAGGCGTATACCGGCAAGCTGGACCTCACGAGCAGAGGTCGGGCATGAAACGGCCATGAATAACGCGACGATGGCAATGGTTACAATGAGTTTTTCATAGTCGCGACACACTGCCGTGGCGCTCCTCCCTGTATCCTGCATACGCTGGTATGTGGCCGCACAGCCGTTACTCCCACGGTCCCGCGTCTTTCACACGCAACACAGAATGTAGTATAGCAGACAGTCATTCAGCTTTCAACTATCTTGCGCGCCCCGATTGATCGGGGGTTACTCATCCAGGTCGTAAGACCACAATTCCGTCCGTCCTATCAGTTTTCCATCCTCGTAGTCTTCGCTCAAAACAATGCCGACATCGGGCGCATACCACGTGACGACTTTGTACGGCGTTCCACCGAGTTCGTCAGCTTCCTGTGTCTTAATACAGTTCTCGAAGGTGCCGGCGTGGACCTCGCAGGAGGCCTCAATTGATTCGATGGAGAAAGTCACCGTATATGGACCCTGGTCGCTGCTGAACTCCCGCTCCCATTCGTTGCCGGCCTGCAGGGGGGTGCGAAGGCGATAATATGAATCATCAACCGCCAGGAGCCCCTCCTCGGAGTGCCAGTCATTGGCCACGCGGAAGCCGCTGGCATCGTGGCGGAAGAACGACACACCCTTGGGCGTGCCATCCTGCACCCATGCCGTTTCGTACCACGTCAGATCCACCGAGGCCACTGTGCCATTGCAGGCAACTCCCAACTCCGCGACCGAGTAATCCTCGTCCTGGGATGTTGCGACACGCCTCAGTGTGCCAAAGAAGCCGGTTCCACGCTGGCGCGCCCGGGCGCGGAGAATCTCCACCGCCTGCTCATCTGCAGCCTGGTAGTCTTCGACAAAGTACCGCCAGAAATTCTCCGCCGCCAGGGGAAAGTAACGGGCAGTGGGTTTTGCTGTCGGCTCCTTATTGTTATCACCACCGCCACATCCACAGGCGATGGCGATGATGCAGATGATGGAGATGACTGCGAGAGCTCTTTTCATACTTCGCCTTCCATTCTATCGGTTGGTGTCGGATTTCAGTGTGGGCTCTATCACCACGGCGATATCATCCCTGTAAATCTGATTTGCGCTGCCCAGAAGTTGTGCTGTGGTCGTTTCACCGTCTGACTTTGCGGTGATGGCTACACCGACAAGCTTCGGGTTTTCTGTATCCACCCCGGTGCCGCGGTATATCAAAATCCTGACCTCCGGGGGCACTGAAACACCGGTCGTGTCAAGCACGATCTTGTCTTCCGCCACGTTCCGGACACGCGTTTGTATCAGGGGTGTGTTTTCGAATGTTTCGCCAATCTTCCGAGCGGCCCTGACCACAGCCTCGTCAACCAGCACATCCGTCGCCACCGGTGCCATCTCCTGCTTTCGTCCCTTCGCTGTGGCAACCAACGATAGAAGCGGCTGGCCTGTAATCTGATCAATGATCGTGATCCTGATGTCAACCGAGACGGCGCCGCTGTTGGGATGAACCGCGCAGCGCTCCACCACACCGGTCAAAAGCAGCTCCGCGCCGACGCGGTGGCCGACTGCCTGCTGGTATCCTGCGGCAAAAGGAGGCTCGATTTCCATATCCTCGCAGGCCTCGAGCACGTCAGCAAAAGCCGCAAGTCGCACAGCATCCACCTCTGACAGCTGATTGAGAACCGCCGCCGAAGCCCGCTTCCCAAGAAGACGGTCCTGATATTCAGTGGGGTTGAAGAACTCGAAAATACCAATCCGGGGCCGTACGAGCCGCGTTTCCGTATCGGCGAATGCTGAGGGGATGATGAGAGCCGTGAGCAAAACGACGGCCATCATGCCACAAAAAAGCCGCCGCTGCAGTTGCATCCCGCTCCCCTCCCGCTGCTGTGCGTTAAGAATGCCTGTCCGCCCGCATGAACGTGATTTTCCTGATCACTCGCCTGGAGTGATAAAGTACGTGTCATGGTCGAATTTTACACTGTATCCGGCGTCCTCGGCAACAATCCGCAAAACGGCTCCGGCGGGGGCGTCATTACATGCATAGGTGACTCTGCGTTTGCCCACCGAACTATCCAGCACCAGGTTGAGATTGCCCTCGCGGGCGATCTCCAGCAGGGCATGGCGTATTGGCATTTCCGTGAAATCAACACTCACGGGGTTTCCCACCGAGGCCTGTCTGTCTGCGTCAGGCTGTTTCGAAAAGCCCGGCAGCGTCGCTTCCATCTGCGAATGCAGCCCGTCCGGCGGGGTCTCGACGGTGATACGGAGACGCTGGGTTCCTGCAGATGTGGCTTTCAGCGGGATGTCAACCGTCTTTTTCACATCTGCATTTACGGGGCCGCGGAAGACGTAATCATCTGTCATACCGGGCACCTGCAGCCCGTTTCGGGTTTCGATGCGCACGGCCACGTCCGGCAGGTTGGTTGCTGACTGTATTTCCACGGCTGACGTGGCTCGAACGCCGACCTGGCGCGTGCGTGGCGGGATGAAGCTGACCTCCAGCTTTTCGATGGCCTGCCCGGTCTTGAGATGGTTCGTCTTCAGCCTGGCGCTCTTTGTGGCCCTGTGCTCCGGTTTGGCAGCGGCCGAGGGGCCTTCGAAGTACCGTGCTTCGGCGCCTCTGTCCCGGCTCGCGCCTAGCGACAGCACGGGAGGCCGCTCCGGTTCGCTCACCGAACAGCTTGCCACTGCGTGGTCTGCTTCCGCTTCCGCTTCCACCGGCGGCGCGGTCATTTCGCGGATCATATCCTCAGAGGCCGGGGGGGCGGGGCTCGGCTCCGATGGTCGGGTTGCCCGGGGCCGCTCTGTCGCCGGGTTCTCCGTGGGCGGTCGTTCGGCCACAGTCTCGGTTATACGCGGCGGCGAACGTTGTGCATCAACGTCGGCAGGCGTGCGCTCGGGTGCCGGTGCTTCATCGCCCCGGCTCGCAGGGGCCACTGCTGGCTCATCCTGCGGACGAGGCTGAGGTTCGAAAGCCGGTTCGGGGCTGCTGTCTTCACCCACCGCCTCCATTCCTGCCGAACGCCCCGCTCGGCCTTCCGTCTCCGTGGGCGCCGACACGACAGCCTTTTCCTGGCCCACCGTACCCATCATGTCGCCGCGATAAAACGCAATACCGGCCACAATAATTGCGATGGAGGCGGCCGCCGCCAGCACCGGGCCGAGGTGTCCGATGAGGGAGAAGCGCGCGTGAGTGCGACTCTCCTCGTCCAGAGCGCCAAGCACCTTTTCCAGAAAGCCAGCCGGCGGCTCCACTTCAGCAAGACCGTGCACCGCCGATACCACCGCCACAAGCTCCCTGTAGTCTGCGGCGCAGTCTGGACACCCGCTCAGATGCGTACGCACCCTGTCAGCTTCGGCTGAGTTCAGATCGCCGTCATGAAATGCGCTGAGTTTTTCACGGCAGTCGTGGCATTCCATTGCCTTTTCTTCTCGTCCCCGATTCAGGTGTGTGACTGCCTCATTCCAAAAAAAGTTCCAGGCTGGGGCCGATTTCATCTTTCAGTGCGTCCCGGGCCCGACTCAGTCGGCTTTTTACGGTTCCGAGGGGCACGTCGAGAATGTCGGATATTTCGTCATACGAAAACCCCCGAATGTCATACAGCACAATCACGACGCGGTACTCAGCGGTCAAGCGTCCGATGGCCTCGTGGACAATACGCTGGCGTTCGGTCTGCTCGGCGTGTGATGCAGGCTCGGCACTTTCGTCCGGCAGGGGGCGCTTGTGGGTGTCGTCTTCGTGGTATTCGATTTCGAGGCTGTCAACATCGTCTCGGCGGCGGCGGATCATGTCGAGGCACACGTTGGTGACGATTCGGTACAACCAGGTGGAGAAGGCCGATGTTCCACGGAAGCGTTCGATCGCGCCGTAGGCCCGGACAAATGCCGTCTGGGTGGCGTCCTGGGCGGCGTCATGGTCACTCATCATCCGGTAAGCAGTATTGTAAACCAGCCTGTAATGCTCTCGCACCAGAGCATCGAAGCTGGCCCTGTCGCCATTTTTCGCTTTTGCGATGAGTTCCTGGTCTTTTGTGCTCACTGCATCTCCGGGGCGACCGCTTTCGTGTCAAAGCTCTTTTTCCAGCACAATCTCCTCATCCACCCACACCTTCAGGGTGCCACCTTTGGGCCCGTACACTTCTGCAGTTACAACGTCTCCAGGTCGTCGTACGCGGTTGTAAAAGGAGTGAACGTAGTCAGTGTCAGGGAAGGCAACCTTGATTTCAACCCGCTGAAGGACCGAACCTTCGGGCACAACCAGCCGTACCGTGCGAAACAGGATCGGGTGTCCTCCGGCGTATCGTCGCCCGTGGTTCTCGCCACCACTGATAACGAGAGCCACCGGATGGCTGTGGCCGATGGAGGTGCCCGCCTCAGGGTCCTGTTCGATCACCTGCTCGGGGGTGGCGCCGCTGGAGCGATACCATATTTCATTGACTGAAAGATTCATCTCTTCGAGCTTTTTCCTGGCATTTTGCAGATCCTGCCCGACGACCGCCGGCATCTTCACGTTCCGGGGGCCCTTGCTGACAACTGCCCTGATGCTCTGGCCCTCGCGCGTTGCACGTCCGGCCGGGGGGCGGGTCTCAACAATACGATCCCGCTCAACATTGCTGTCGTAAACGTTACTGATGATCTTCAACTTCAGGTTCCGTTCCTCCGCCACGGCACGTGCCTCTTCGATGGTCATCCCCACGCAGTTTGGCACCGGCGTTTCCTCCGGCCCATACCCGAGCCCCATCATCACGCCAACGGCGATGACACCGGCAAATACGCCAACGGTGAAAATAATCGCCGCTATGCCTTTGAGTGTACCCCAGACAAAAAACAACACACCGAGGGCGGGGTGAACTCTCTCATCCTGTTGGCCTCTTTCTGTTGCAGTCATCGGGCCTGCTGCAGCCGCTATCGTGGCGAACGCAGCGCCTCCACCATTGCAGATTGAACCTCTGTGATATCCACCGTTTCCACAATCCTGACCTCACCAATGCGATGAACCAGCGGCAGGCTCAGGTGACCATCGGAAATCTTTTTGTCCCGTTCCATCGCTGCCCGGGCCCTGTCCGTGTCAATACCGGACAGATCCGGCGTGATCCCGGCAGTACGAATGAGTGCCTTGATCCGTTCCAGCGTTTCATCGGTGCACAGCCCGAGGTCACACGCAAGTTGTGTCTCGGCCACGAGGCCTGCAGCGACAGCCTCGCCGTGATGCAGCACCCAGTCACCGGCAGCCCTTTCGAGCGCGTGTCCGATGGTGTGGCCAATGTTGAGCACTGCTCGCAAACCCGTATCGAGCGGGTCCTGCTGCACCACATCCACCTTTATCTGACAGTTGCGCTGCAGCAGATGTTTTAGCGTTTCGCTATCCCGCGCATATATGTTACCGATATTTTCGGAAATAAACTCAAAAAGCGTCTCATCGGCGATGATGGCGTGCTTAATCACTTCGGCCATTCCTGACCGCATGTGACGGTCCGGGAGCGTGCGAAGTGTGTCGGTATCAATATAAACGGCGGCCGGCTGGTGAAAGGCTCCGACGAGGTTCTTTCCCTCGGGCAAATCCACGGCGACCTTCCCGCCCACGCTTGCATCTGCCTGCGCCAGCAGGGTGGTGGGGAGCTGGACAAAGTCAATGCCGCGCATGTAGATGGCGGCCACGAAGCCAGCCAGGTCACCGATGACGCCTCCACCCAGTGCGAACACCACTGAACCGCGGTCACAGCCGCTTTTGGCGAGACTTTCACACAGCTCGCCAGCCAGTCTCAGGTTCTTGGCGCCCTCTCCGTCGGGTACCTGCAAAAACTGCACATCCCAGCCGCCGCTGGCCATCGCCCTCTCAACACGTTCGCCATACAGCCCACGCAGCCTGTCGGATGTGATGAGCGCAGCTTGCTGGCCCTGACGAGCCCCGTAAAGCTTCCCGAGACGATCCAGCAGCCCTGTGCCGATATGGATGCTGTAGCTGTCATCGCCAGGTGCTACCACGACAGTTGAACCTGTATTCACGGCCAAAAACCTCACATGTTGCGAATATTTGGGCCCATTATGAACAAACGGCACTGAAAGCCCAGTGCCGTTTGCAGGTGTCGTTATGTCACGTCAAAGGTGTTTACTGCGCCGGAACGTCGCGCACGATTTTCGGTGTCACAAAGATTAGCAACTCTGAATTCGATGTCTTATAACTCTTGGATCGGAAGAGCTTGCCAATTACCGGCAGCTTCGACAGCAGCGGCGTTTCCTGGTGTGTGACGCTGTCGTCCTTGCGGATGAGCCCACCCATCACAATCGATTCGCCATCCTGCACTGTGACGCTGGTGTACACTTCCTGCTCGGTGATGATTGGATACGAGCTTCCGTCGGGCCCGACAACCTCGCCCACCTGGTCGGACAGCATTGGCGACAGGCTCATTGTGACGGTGTCATCGGCGTTGATCCGCGGCATAACAAAGAGTGAGTTTTCAACATCCACTTCCTCCCACTCCGTTTCTCCCCGGATGCGCTGACCGAACTGGTTGTATTCGCTCGTGGAGGTGTAGTACGGGATGGTAGTTACGAAGCTGACTTCACCCATCTCGTTATTGTGACACGTCACGTGCGGCTCATTGATGACAGTGGCACGTCCGCTGGTCGCCAATGCGGCGAGCTGCGCATTGAAGCGCCCACGGCCCCATCGGATGACATTCTGCACGGCCGCCCCGGGCTGGAAGCCGAGGTTCCAGAACTCAAGCGACCCGTTTGAGAC
>JBKHJK010000067.1:0-8057 GCA_046538215.1 Armatimonadota bacterium | reverse complement strand
GCTTTACACCGTCGGCATTGTGTGCGAGGGCTGTGGCACCGAAAGCAACTTCAGGTTCCTCGGCAGCGAGATGCCCGAAGGCCATGCGATTCTGAAGACACCACGCAGCGAGATCGCCGACGAGCATGTGGAGGAATACATGGCGGCAAGGAGGCGTTTTCAGGCACATTCAATAAACAGCACCACCACCGACGCCTACACCATCGGCGAGTGGATGCACTACCAGGTGGTTGTTGACGGCGGTCTGGTCCGGGTCTTTGCCGACGGCCGCCTGCTGCACGAGGTCACCGACCGCACGCCACTGACCTCAGGGCGCTTCGGATTCCGCAACTTCGCCTCTGACACCGACCTGCAGGTGCGGAATCCTTCAGTTGTCCGCCCGTGAACCTGCACGATTGATTGGAGGGAATGGCGCCGCCAATCGCGAAGAATACAATGAACGGCACCATTTCCTGGAGCTGTACCGAAAATATCAATACAGGGAGGAATTTGGAATGAAACTTCACATTTCAGTGATTATTGCTCTGTCAATGATCCTCGCCGTTTCCGCAGCGCTGGCGGGCGGGGGTGTATCGCCGGGCGATGTTGTTTACTACGAGGACTTTTCCTCCGGCATGGATGACTGGTGGGTTGAGGGTGCAGAGGACGTGTGGGTGGAAAACGGTCGCCTGTACGTCAAAGCCAATCCTGAAGAGGGCAAGGAAGGATTTGTTGCGACCGTATGGTGCAAAAAGCAGTTTGCCGGTGATGTGAAAGTTGAGTTCGACGCCCACGTCATCGCCTCGAAAACCAATGTCAACAACATCAACTTCTTCCTGCTGTACTCCTACCCGGGCCCAAAGACGATGTGGGAGACACGGCACGAGCGGCCCGACGCGAACTACCGCAAGTACCATTCGATGGACGGATACATCTTCACCTACCTCAAATCCACGCACAGGGATCAGGACGAGAATGTCGCGCTCGAGGAAGCTGACGGCCGGTTCCGGATCCGGCGTTGTCCCGGCTTCAATCTGCTCAATGAGGCCTACGATTATGAGTGTAACGCAGGCAAGACCTATCACGTGACACTCATCAAGAAGGGCACCAGCCTGAAGATCATGGTTGATGGCGAGCTTTACTGTGAAGCCACCGACCCGGATCCGCTCGAAAGTGGTCTCATTGGCCTGCGCACCTTCCGCACCTTCCTGTGGTGGGACAACATCAAGGTGACACAGCTTTGAAATGCAGGAACAGCCTGTGAGCCGAATCGCAATTGCGTTCGGGGTGCTGCTGTGGGCCATCCACGCAGCTGCTGCCGCACCGGTTTTTACCGCCGAGGCTGAGCAGCTCGACGTCGCCGGGGCAACTGAAGAGACGAAATACGCCGAAGATGCCTCGGACAGTTACCTCAGTCTCGGCATGATGGTAGCGGTGCAGCGCGAAGCGCGCAGCGTCATCTATGACCGGACAACCGGACAGGTCTTCATCGACTGAGCCGGCCAAAAGGGAGAACGAATCAATGTACACGTCTTTGTGGACCACACTCTGTGCTCTCGTCCTGGCCGCGAGTATCTGCGCCGCCATCGAAGTTCCCGAGCCGATTGTGCTGAAAAAAGACGAGCATGAGAAGGCTCAGTTCGGCTACGAGCCCGAATATATCTGCAACACGCCCAGCTTCGACAGCCACAACCGCCCGTATATCCGCAGCCGCGGGCTTGACCTGCACGAAACAGGCCATTTCGAGACCCTCAGAGACGGCCAGTGGGTCAAACGCAGCTTTGTGGAGGCGGTGAAGGAGTGCTACCCGGACTTCGAGCGCTTTGACCGGGGCGCCGGGTGGTATTACACTCACGCCGTCTTCGACGACCACGATAACCTGTATTCCATTGTCCGCGTGAAGTTGAAAGACAATGGCACAACCGCCGCACTGCTGTTTTCCAGAGATTACGGCAATACCTTCGAGTGTTACGACCTGCCGGGCAGGTCAATGAATATCGAGCTGCGCACCGACACCCACGCCCTGCCGGGGCCTCCGCTGATTGCGACGATGGAAAAGGTCGCCGATCACCCGACGGCGCGGTGGGGAGCCTACTATCGCCTTCTGCTCACACTACCGGTGGTGACAGATGATGGCCTGGAGTTTTCCGAGCCGGTGGCGGCGACGGAGAAATGCTTTGGCATGTGTCAACATTCTGGCGGCGCGTCATTTGCCACTACGATCGGCAGCAAAACACACATCACCTGGGCGGAGATGCGTGAAGAGGACGACCTCCCCGGCTCACCGACCTTCACAGCGACATACGACCGCGAGACCCGGACGGTGAGTGATCCCGTCTTTGTCGGGTACGCCCCGCCCGTGAACGACGTCCACAACACCCCGGGTATCTGCGCGGACAGTGACGGCTACGTGCACGTGGTCACCGGCGCACACGGCGATCACTTTTACCATTACAAATCAAAGCAGCCGAATGATCTCACCGAGGGCTTTGAAGAGGCCGTGGAGATGCTGGACTTCGGCTTTGAACACCCACGGCCGGAGGAAGAGAAACGCCCAAACCGTCCGGCCCGACAGACCTATCTCGGCCTGCTGTGCGATCCCGATGACACGCTGCACGCGGCCTTCCGGTGGTGGATCCGGTCAGAAGATGATCCGTACCATCCGGGTCAAACGTACGCCTCGCTGGGTTATCAGAAAAAGCCGCAGGGTGAGGAATGGACGGATGCGCGGAAGCTCGTGGTGGCCGTCGCGCACGGTTACAGCAACTATCACGCGAAGCTGGCGATGGATCGCAACGGGCGCCTGTACATCTCCTATTCGTACTTCAACAAGCAGCCCAACTGGGTGTATGGCGAGAACCCCAGCCATTACAACTTCCCGGCGATATTGACCTCCGGTGACGGTGGCGAGACCTGGGAGCTGGCCGAAACCAGTCACTTTGACGAGGGCGTCCTTGAATAGCAAACACTCATCCGTGGCTCGGCCTGCGATGGGCGTTGTTTGCCGGTCGCAGGTGACAGATTGTCGTCTACCTGTCAGCTTCCAGCCCGAGTCCAGACCTTTTGCGCAGATGAAACTTTTGTGGAGCACTATCGGCCAGAGAAGCACATGGACTACGGTGAGCACTCTCCGCGCCGATATCCCTGTCATGAATTGAAGCAGAGACTGTCAATCAAAAATCTCGGCAATTGCGATGCCGTTTTCGCCCGCGATAGAGTACAGCAGCCAGGTCCGCCCGTCTTCCTCATAGATGGCCGGATCTCTCAGTTCATGGACCGGCTCGGGGGCCCAGCCGCCCTCAGACGTTTGAATGGGTAGCTCTGCGCCCTCCCACGGCTCCGCGGGTCGCAGAAGCGTTTCTTCCTCGCCTGCGCTCCATTGTCGCCAGTGGCCGTCCAGTTTCACCTCGGAGAGCACGATGCGCTCGGGCGTATCGCCCACATTGGAGTAGAATACCTGCAGGGTGCTGTTAACAATTCGCACGGCGCAGTGCCGGAGATTCTCGAAAAGCTCCGGCCCCTGCTCGAACGGCGCCAGGGGATCCTCCGACCGGTACACACATCCGTCGCGGGCGATGGCGTAGGAGGCACCCTCCCACTCAAAAACTCGAAAGTAACTGGGACCGAGCTCTTCAGTCCTGGCCTCGAAATGAAGCCCGTCGGTGGAGGTGGCCACAAATGTCTTCTGCCCGTCATCGGTGGGGCCGTGGAAATACATCCGCAGGCGGCCGTCATCAACATGCACGTCCGGTGAGGCAACATGCCCGTGACAGGCTGTCTCTTCCAGGTGCAGCACACCGGGCTCATAGACGTCCCAGGGGCCGCAAAGCTCATCCGCACAGGCCAGGCGGATGTATTTGCCGATATGATGAGCAAAATACAGATAATACCGGCCCAGCGGGTTCTGTGGCCATTCAGGAGCCGCAATGAGGGACGGCCCGTTGATATTGTCGCCGAGCGATTCGTGGGTCTCGGGCATGATGATGGGGTTGCAGTCCAGCCGTGTAACCTGCATGATGAGCCCTCCGGAGTTGTGAGCCAAATTCATGCGCCACCGGCGTTGATAAACGTATCTGTTCATGCGTACTATAGTACATGTAACAGCCGCGGGCAAAAGCTGCCTTCATTCCCTCGCGAATAATGTGCCCCCGAAGTGATTGGAGAAGCGGTGCGGGAGGATTTCCCGGACCTCGCGTGCAATAGTATTCAGGGACACAATGAGCGCAACCATAGGAGGCTGACGTCGTGGAACCTGTAAAAACAGGCATTATCGGCCAGGGCGTAATCGGACATCACCACCTGGAAGCGGCCCTGAAATCCGAATACACAGAGCTGCTGGCGGTCGCCGACTTTTACCCCGACCGAATGGAGGATGCCCGCAACGCCGGGGTGGAGGACACCTACACATCGGGGCGGGAGCTGATTGATCAGGCCGACGAGGTCGAAGCGGTCATACTCGCCATGCCCTCCGGTGTGCGGACCTCGCTGGCCCTGCGCGCGCTGGCGAATGGCAAACATGTGCTGCTGGAAAAGCCCGTGGCCAACAACGCCCGGGAGGTCGAGGACCTCATCGAGCGGCGCGGAGACCTGGTGGTGGGCAATTGCTCCCTGCGGCACCGGCTGTCGGATTCAGCACAGGCGGCCGAGGAGTTCGTGGCAACAGGCGCCCTCGGAGATATCCGGCGCATCCACGTTCGCTGCTTTCGCGCTGCGGGTCCCAAAAGTGACGGCGTCCCACCACCGTGGCGGCAGTCATTTTCATTGAACGGTGGCGGTGTCCTGACAAATTGGGGCTGTTACGATCTGGATTACGTTCTCGGTATCGCGGGATGGCAATTCCGTCCACGACAGGTTGTGGCGCAGTGGTGGCCGTGCCTGGAAAAATTCAGCCATTTCGTCGCCGAAGACTCGGACGCTGATTCGCACTTCGCCGCCTTTGTGCTGGGCGACGATGACAGTGTCCTGACCATCGAGCGCGGCGAGTTCATGCCCATACAGCAGGAAAACGCCTGGCAGATCATCGGCGATGGAGGGTCGCTGCACCTGGACATGGTGGCCGGGAAAGACAACCGCATCATCCATGATGCGACCAGCGTGGAAGAGGGCGTGACGCCGGAAGCCATCTGGGAGGGCGACGAATCCGACAACGACATCTCCAGGCGTGTGCTGGAGGACTTTGCGTGCGCCATCCGCGAGGGCCGACAGCCGCATACGAGCCTGGAGAAGGCCCTGATCATCGCCACCATCACCGACGCGATCTACCAGTCGGCCCAGCAGGGTAGTGCGGTGGATATCGTCGGTGAATGGCCGCTTTAGGCTGGCTGGAGACGCGAGCGAAATTCGGCCACACCGCTGACACCGGGCCGGACGCGGAACAGGGCTCCGGCCCGGGGCGTCTCACTGCGGTCGCTGCCACCGGCGGTTGTGATGTAAAGATCTGCGTAATCCTCGCCCCCGAACACGCACGATGAGGTTTTCGGGACGGGGAATTCGATGCGCTCGACCTCTGCGCCATCCGGGGTGTATCGGGCGACGCAGGATCCGTCCCAGCGGGCGGACCAGACGTATCCCTCTGTATCCACCGTCATCCCGTCCGGGGTGCCCTGCTTCTCATCGGTCCGGGCAAAAACGCGCCGGTTTGAAAGCCCGCCCGTCAGCTCGTCGTAGTCAAAGAGCCAGACGGTGCGGTCCGTGGAATCAGTGAAATACATCCCCGTCCGATCCGGTGTGAAGCCCATTCCGTTCGGCCCCCCGCAGTCATCCAGCACCACGGCCAGCTCGCCATCAGTGCCCACGCGATATAACCGGCCCGGGTGATTTTCGGTCGCCATCGTTCCCGCGAAGACCCGGCCCTTCGGATCGGCGATAACGTCGTTGAAGCGGCTGTCGCGCTCGTCGGCGATTTCGGGGACAATCGTCTCTACAAAACCGTCGCGCCAGGTGCGGATAGTTCCTTTTTCCATAAACAAACACAGCGCGCCGTCCTCCTGGATGGTGAAGCCGCCGACCTGCGGGCCGTCGTAGCACTGCTCGTGCTCGCCGGTGGACGGATCATATCGGAATATCCTGCCGGTGGAGATATCCGTCCAGTACAGGCGCTTTTCGTCGGGGTGCCACAGAGGATTTTCGCCGCATGAGCAGGCGTAATCGGCGATCAGCTCGGGTGCGTGGTCTCTCGGCTGGTTCACGGTCATTCCCCCATCTCTTTCAGTTGGTTTTCGATCGCCTCAACCACCCATTCAGCCAGCACGCGCGAGCCCTCATCCGTAAAATGCACGTTCTCTGGCTGCTGGATGTCGTCGAGACACCCGACGGCGCGAGTGTACAGATCGTTTATCACAATGTCTTCGGCTTCCATAATCTCACGGGCGATGGTGTTGTACATGATGACATCCGCATCGGTGCGCGGTGGCTGGACGTCACCATCCGGCACAGGCGTGGTGCTCGCCCAGATCAGCCGGGCTCCCGTCTCCTGCAGGCGTGTGACGAGAGCCTGGAGGTTTTCTTTATATTCTTCCGGGGGAACCTGGCGCGTGCCGTCCTCCATGAACTTCAGATCATGCAAACCCCAGTTGAAGTGGATGATGTCCCAGTCTTCGTCTCCCAGCCACTCGTCAATGTGCTCCACCCCGCGGATTGTGGGGCCACCGTTCATCGGAATCCGCCGGACTTCCGCTTTGCCCTCCAGTATCTGTTGAGTCGGCTCGGTATACCCTACCGAGATGGAGTCACCAATGATGAGCACCCTTGGCGTCATGGTCCGCTGCCTCCCGCAGTCGTGCGCGCGTATATGAATTGCCGCCCTTATTTCGCCGGGTCCACTATGACGACCTGTATCAATTTTGCAGCCGTGTCATTGAGACTCCCGGTGGAGGATCATTGAAGGGAATTATGTTCTGATCTGCGAAGCATACACTGGCGGCCGCTCTTTTACGTATTCCATGTTTCTGAGGTGACAGCTATGATCTGCCGATACGCAATCGTGACTGCCGCAATTCTTCTCGCTTTCACGGCCAGCATCAGCAGCGCCGCGGAAAATATCGTTTTTGAGGATTTCGACACCGTTGAGAGCTGGGAGGGTTTCGAGCTTTCCACCGAGCAGACGAAATCTGGCGAGACCTCCGCGTTATGGGCCGATATGGTGGGCACCACAACTGTCGAAAGCTCCGAAATCCCCCACGACTGGTCAGACTACTCCGCCTTCACCTTCTGGGTTTATAACGTTCGCGAGGTTCCCACCGCGTTCATGTGCATTATACGCTCGGAGAATCCCGCGACCGAGGGCATGGATTACTGGTCGGTGAAGGTGTCGCTGAACTTCACGGGCTGGAAGCGGTTTGGAATTCTGCTGCGGGAGGGCGGTGGCGCGCGGACGCCCCGGGGCTGGGATGAGGTGGACAGCATCAGCTTCCGGTCGAGCGGCTGGAACAACGAGCCAAGCCCGGACGCAACGGTCTATATAGACAGGCTGGAGCTGCGCCGCGATATCGGTGGCAGGGGTCCGCTCATTGATGACGAGGAGTTTTTCGGCCTGCTGGACAACGATATCGAAGCTCTCGCGCCGGTGCGGGAGGCGGCCGCAGAGGGCGACTACGACCGCGCGGACGAGCTGCTTCTGGAGTACATGCGCGCCCGGCAGGAGCCGAAGTTCTCCTTCGATTGCAGCGAATGGGACAAATCCCGCGATCCCGACTTCAACACGGCCAGGGCCGACGCGGTCATGGAGCATATCTTTAGCTTCCAGGGACGCGAGGCGGATCTGCCCGATGACATTGACTGGACATACAATCCGTTTGACAAAGATGATCCGGCTTACACCCCTGAATGGACCTACGGTCTGAACCGCTTTAGCTTCTGGCGCGACCTGGGCCGGGCTTACTGGGCCACAGGTGACGAGAAATACGCCCAGGAGTTTGTGGACCAGATGACCGACTGGGTGCATGACCAGCCTGCTCCGGTGCTCGGAAGTCCCAACAGCGCACCCACCTGGCGAACCATTGAGCAGGGCATTCGCACCGCCGGATCGTGGCAGGACGCGTACTGCTACTTTCTGCACAGCCCGTCGCTGACCCCGGAGG
>JBKHJK010000066.1:0-8079 GCA_046538215.1 Armatimonadota bacterium | reverse complement strand
ATTAAAGCCAGCCTGTTGCGCCCATCGTCCGGTGTGGTGATTTGCACTGCACCGTCGGCTGTAAGAGTGGTCGGCTTCGCGAAGGCAGCCTCAGCAGTATCAAACCACCGAAGGCGATACTCGCCACGCATCCCCACATCGTCGCCAGATGTAAGTGTGACTGAGCCACCGGCGGGGAAATACAGCGCAAATGTCGTCGGCGGATCCGCCAGAAGATACGCCTCATTGGGCTCGCAGTCTCTCAGAAGGTCGGGGCGCGGCTGGCATTCGAAAAGGTCGAAGCTGTCGGTGAAGGTGCGGTCGGCCTGGATGGTCGCGCGGGCCTTCTCATTCAGCCCCAGACCTGAATCAGGACGATGAAAGCGCGCTGAAGCACATCCGGCGAAGACCGCTCGCCAGAACCGTTCGACGTTCTCCTCTGCAAGGCTATTGCCCTCCGGCGGCCGCCTGCCATAGATTTTCACATTGTTCATCGGTCGTGGCCCGCCAGGGACATTGCCCAGATTGTCTCGAAATTGTATAAGTCTGTCGTAATGCGTCTGGCCCGACATCCAGTTGTTCTGCGATACATCACAGTAGGAAAACAGCTCCGGATGGCGGTACGTGTTTGCGTGATCGGGGCTGTTGATATTCCAGTTATCCCACATCTCCGTGACGTTAACGGGCGTCTCCTGCCCTTCGGCGGCGTCTGTGATGAAGTCCCCCCAATAAACTGCCCATTCCGGTGGAGCCTTTGTCTCGTTATCCAGACAGTACAGAACATTCGGATAGGGGAGAGTGACCTCCAAGACCTTCTGCACGAAGCGCCGCTGGTGCCGGAGGACCTCCGTATCATCATTCACCTCAGGCACTGACTCGAAGAACGGCTGCACCCGGCTGGAGGGGTGATGAGGCCACTCTGCCTTCAGATGGGTCTCTTCGAGCGTGTAGGTGATGTTATTGACCGGATTCCACGGGCTGGCAGCCCAGTTGTCGCGGTAGTAGTCAAAGGTAGCCCAAAATTCGATCTGCAAAATAATATTGCGTTCCTCACACTTTTGACAACATTGCTTCAGTCGTGTGAAAAACTCAGGGTTAAGGCGGTTCAGGTCATATTTGCCATGAGTCATCTCAAATGGCGGCACATTGTTCTCATCACGCCACGACAGCGTACAGCGGATATAGTTGCCGCCACACGCCGCCAGGGCGTCGAGGTTTCCCGCCATCATTTCTGGATCGTTGAAAAGATTGTCCTCGTCGGATCCTCCGAGCAGCAGCACGGTTTCGCCGGCGTAGTTCCAATATGTCGGGTGCTGGGTTGAGACAGCGATGCGCTCCTGGTCCATGGCACGCACTCCGCACAGAAGAGTCAAAGAAAGCAGCGCTGCAAGGGCAACAGTGTATTTGAGAGCCATTTGATCACCTCATAGCTGGAAAATGCACACGGTCCACCCTCCGGAACCAGGGAACGTGGGTATGCAACGTCTTCGACCCGCGGGCCGTAATATCCTGCAAAAGTTCAGCGGCAGGCGTGCGCAGGGTGTGGGTCGTCTGGTGCTCAGGCGATGCGTGGAGTTTCTCGTCCCTCCAAAAAACTCCCGGTGGCTGGGCAACTTCAGTGGAGTTTGCTGTCGTATGAAAACTCTAGGAATTGCAGGTGCCCTGGACGTGCAACTTCACATAACTGTGCTTATAATAAGGTCGCCCTGTCCGGAATACACCGTGGGGCGCGAACATTCATACGGCTCTGAGGTGGTGGTTTTCGGTGCTCCCTCCTCCGTTGCCACCCTGTGGTACCTGTGATATCATTCTTTGAGAAACGACCAGTTTTTCAGCGGGGAGTCATAATGCTTCGCAATCGGCTTTGGTTTGTCGCAACGGTTGTCCTTTTAAGCGCGTCACTGGCACTGGCGAGAATGCCCTGTCTGCTGGTGGCCGACACGTCATTCGTGCCAGAATATTTCGTGCCCCCGGATCTTCGCCATCACGTCCGGGAGGTCGCTCCATCGCTGGAAATCGAAGGGTTGAAGTTTGCTCCGGTGAGAGAATTTGCTTTTGCCGCAGGTCTTCAGGTCGGCTGGGACAGCATCAATCGGATGGCCGTGCTCGAGTCGTCCGAAGGGACATTCCATCTCCGGGCCCTCTCCCCCCTGAAGTTCTGGAGGGATGAAGCGGTCGCGTCCGTCTGCGGATACAAGCCACGCACTGAGGCGGTGCGGTGCGAGCGGATCGTTGACGGCGACACCATCAAGCTTACCGATGGCCGCCGGGTGCGTTATATCGGGGTTGACACTCCGGAGACGAAACATCCTTCAAAGCCGGTTGAGTTCTTCGGTCATGAAGCGAGCCGGTACAATAATAAGCTGGTTGGCGGTAAGCACCTGCTTCTGGAGTATGATGTTGAGCGCACCGACAGGTATGGCCGCACCCTGGCCTACGTGCACCGCGGCGACACCTTTGTCAATGCACGTCTGGTGGCTGGCGGGTACGCCCAAACGGTCACATATCCGCCAAGTGTGCGGTACGCATCCCTCTTCAGGTGGCTGCAGAGGCGTGCTCGGGCGGATAATCGGGGCCTGTGGAGCCGGGCCAGTGATGAGGCCACCGGGAAATTTGTCGGATCCAAAAACTCCAATGTATATCACCGGCCGGAGTGCAAATGGGCCAAAGAGATCGCACCCCACAACCGTGTGTGGTTTTCAAGCGGGACTGAGGCCCGTCAGCGAGGATATCGGCCCTGTCGCGTCTGTGGTCCTCCTACTCAGTGAAATATCCCGCCTATTGTTCGATGGCCTTGATACAAATGTTCATACAGGCTATACTTTCTTCGTAACCGGCTGCGTGTTGCTGAAATACGTGGGTGCCTCACGATAGGCGAGCCCATTCGTTCGCAGTAAGGCGCTTTGTCGGCACTTACGTAATACCACTCCACAGTTGCGAGAGGATCCAAAAATGAAAAGCATGGTTGATATTTCAAACCCGACTGAACTCAGAGAATTCATGAGCGAGCCGACCGAGGGCCTCGTCGAGATGATGAGTGACCTTGAGGGCGATATTATGGTCATCGGCGGAGACGGGAAGGTTGGCCCGGAGCTCGTGCACACGCTTGTCAAAGCTGATGAGCGCGCCGGTACGACGGACCGTGACATCATGGTTTCCGGCCTGTTTGTCACCGACGCCGCCAAACACGCCAAAGAGCATTTTGAGGACTGGGGTGTCAAGTGCTTTGTCGGCGATCTGACGAATGATGAGGACCTCGCAGAGCTGCCCGTCACCAAAAACATGGTGTATATGATCGGCTTCAAATTTGGCTCATCAGACGCCCCCGCAAAGGCTCTGCTGCTGAATGCCATTCTGCCGATGAATATCGCCTGCAAATACGCCCGGTCCAATATTGTCAACTTCTCGTCGGGCAATCCCTATCCGCACACGGATCCTGCAAAGGGCGGCGCGACCGAAGAGACCGAGCTGACCCCGGTCGGCGTCTATGGTCACAGCATCGTGGCCCGCGAGACGGCCTACAACACCAGCGCACACGGTCATCCCGAGCAAAAGGTCACCCACTACCGACTGATGTACGCCCAGCACCTCGGCTACGGCGTGCTTGTTGATCTCGCCCGCATGATCGAGACAGGGGAAGCCATTTCTCTGGAAATGCCCTACGTGAACCTGATTTCGCAGCGTGACGCCATTGACCGGGCGCTGCGGGGCTTTCAGATCGCGGACAATCCCCCGCGTATCCTCAACGTCGCTGGCCCGATCGTCGAGGTCCGCGAGATATGCAACAAGCTGGGCGACTATCTGGGCAAAGAGCCCAACTTCGTCGGCGAAGAGGCCGATACCGCCCTCATCGCCAATGATGATTACTGCCTGGAGCAGTTCGGCGACTACCGCGACTCTGTTGAAGAGATGATCGAAGCGGCCGCCAAATGGGTTGAAAACGACGGAGAGTACTGGGAGCTTCCCACCATGTTCGGGAAGGCCGATCACCAGTATTGAGCCGCTGGCACACCTGAACTATTGCCGCCCTCTTGGTGAGGGCGGTTTTTTTATGCCAATGATTTTGCAGATGTGGAAGGAGTTCTGAGTTGTGGCTGGAAATGCCTCCGGTGGACTTGAAAGCAACTCAGCAGGAGGCACTTATATGTTCATAGACATTCACGCACACACAACCATTTATCCTCGCGAGATTCGGCCGCTGGCGCCCGGCAAGGGCATCGGCACGCCGGACGAACTTGTCGAGATTTATGACCGGGTCGGAATCGACAGGGGGTGTATCCTCCCGGCCACCCAGCCGGAGCCGCGTTCGGCCGTGCAGTCCAATGAGGACATTCTGCAGTGTGCTGCAAAATACCCCGACCGCCTGATACCATTCTGTGGCATTGACCCGCGGCTGTTGCGCAATTCCCCCGATGTGGACCTGTCCTACGTCATCAACCACTACAAGGAGAAGGGGTGCCGGGGCATTGGTGAAATTACAGCAAACATCCCCTTTGATGATCCACGGGTGTGGAATCTGTTCGAACACGCGGAGAAGTGCGAAATGCCGCTGACCTTTCATATCGGGCCTCAGGAAGGGAACTGCTACGGTCTTGTGGATGAGCGAGGCCTGCCACGCCTCGAAAAATCGCTGGCGGAATTTCCCGAGTTGGTATTCCTGGCCCATTCGCAGCCATTCTGGTCGCATATCAGCGGCGACGTTGGTGAGGACAACTGGAGCAGGTATCCGGAGGGCCCCGTTGTCGAGGGTGGGAGAATTCCGGAGCTTTTGAGGAAGTATCCGAACCTGCACGGCGATCTTTCCGCCGGCAGTGGCTACAACGCCATCAGCCGTGACCCCGAGTTCGCAGTGAGCTTCCTCAACGAATTTGCCGACCAGCTTCTTTTCGGAACCGATGCGTACAAGATGGACCAGATCAACGGCCTGGCCGTGCAGATGAAACACCTCCTGGAAGACGCCCTCAGCAATGGAGATATCTCGCAGGAAGTCTTTGACAAAATTACGCATGAAAACGCCATCCGGGTCCTGAAGCTGGACGAATAGCCGGAGTGGTACAGCGTACTGGAGGAAACACAATGTTCATAGATATGCATATTCACATCGCGAAGATCTCAGACATCGGCTGGACGCCTGATTCATCCGGGCCGCCGACTCCGGAGCAGTATATCGAGATGTACGACGATGTGGGGATCGACAAAGGGATCATGCTACCTCTGGTGATTCCTGAATGCAACTTCCTCACCCAGAGCAATGAGGATATCCTGATGATCGCCCGGGAGTATCCGGACCGTTTTATCCCTTTCTGTAATATTGACCCGCGTCTGAACCGCAACTCGCCGGATGTGGATCTGAGCTATGTGATTAATCACTACAAGGAGCAGGGCTGCCGCGGCATCGGCGAGATGACCGCCAACCTGTGGTGGGACGATCCCCGTGTGACCAATCTCCTGGATCACGCGGAACGCTGTGAAATGCCCCTGACCTTTCATGTGGCCAACCGCGAGGGCAACATTTACGGCCTGATAGATGACTTCGGCCTCCCCTGCCTCGAAAAGCAGGTCGCTGACCATCCGGACCTTATTTTCCTCGCCCATTCGCAGTCATGGTGGGCGTATATGAGCGGCGATGTCGGTGAGGACGAATGGGGCGGCTATCCTGACGGTCCCGTGGTGGAGGGTGGCCGCGTGCCTGAGCTGATGCGCCGCTATCCAAATATCTATGGTGACCTGTCTGCCGGCAGCGGCTACAATGCCGTCAGCCGTGACCCGGAATTTGGCTATGCGTTCCTCGAGGAGTTCCAGGACCAGCTCTGTTTCGCCACTGATGTATGCCGGCCTGAAAACCGGGACAATGTGCTTACAAACCTGAAGAACTTCCTCGAAGACGCGCTGAACAATGAGAAGATTTCGCAGGAGGCTTTCGACAAAATTACTCACAAAAATGCCCAGCGCATTCTGAAGCTGGACGAATAAGCGGGAGTGTATCTGCTATGTTCATTGACATTCACGTCCATACACGACTGTTTTCGGGGCCAAATCGTTACGGCACCGACCAGACATACGCGACGCCGGAGCAGCTCATCGAGATGTATGATGATGTGGGCATAGACAAAGCCTGTATATTGCCCGGAGTGAGCCCCGAATGCTCGCATCACCCGCAGTCACCGCTGGAGGCGCAGGCGATTTGCGAGAAGTACCCCGACCGTTTCATTCCCTTCTGCAACGTTGATCCACGCCACGTGCGCAACTCCCCGGACGCCGATCTCGGATATCTTCTGGAGTATTACAAGGAGGCGGGCTATAAGGGCGTCGGAGAGATCACCGCCAACCTCCCGTTTGATGACCCGATGGTGGAGAATCTTTTTCGCCACACTGAACGCGTCGGCCTGCCCTTAACCTTCCACGTGGCGACCCACAAGGGCGGGACATACGGTCTCATTGATGACCTGCACCTGCCACGATTTACGCGAGCGGTCGAGAAGTTTCCGGACCTTGTTTTTCTGTGCCACTCACAGGCATTCTGGTCTGAAATTAGCGGGGATGTGACCGACGAGAATCGAGGCGGCTACCCGGAGGGCCCTGTGACCGAGGGCGGTCAGGCGGCAAAGCTCATTATGAATTATGAAAACGTGTACGGTGACCTGTCGGCCGGCAGTGGCTTTAACGCTGTGAGCCGTGATCCCGAATTCGGCTACTGGTTCCTCGAAGAGTGCCAGGACAAGCTGCTTTTCGGCACTGATGTCTGTGCGCCAAAAAACCGCGACAATGTGCTCATCAACCTGAAGAACTTCCTCGAAGAGGCCCTGGAGGAGGGACATATCTCCCAGGAAGTCTTCGACAAGGTCACACACCGTAATGCCCAAAAGGTCCTGAAGCTCTGAAGCCAGTCTCGCAGTCTGCCATCTATACGAAAAGGAGACCCCCGCGTGGAGGTCTCCTTTTTTGTTCGTCTGGAGGTTGACGACCGGTCACGAAAACTTTGTGATCCGGTCGGTGACATCGGCTTTCATCCGGTCAATGTGTTCGCCGACAAATCCCGCAATGTCTCGCTCCGGGTCCTCGATCAATGGTGTAAGATCCATTGCAAAGATCATCGCATCAGTCACGTCAACGTCATGGGTGGCGTAATAGGTGGCATTTGCGCGGCGGCGTCCGAGGCTTGCGAGGTCGTAGCGCTTGCCCCCGCAGTCCTGGGAGTCGAAAACGCCCAGCAGCGCCGCCGCCATATTCTCGTGTCCCTGGACATCGAAAGCCACTTTGTCCTCATCCAGCATCCAGTCCAGGTCACGCCAGACCTCGCAGCCGTACACTTCCCGGGGCTTCATATCGTCTGGAATTTCGCGCAGCACTTCGATCATCCTGAGCGCGCTTCCGATATGGGTATCGTGTTTGTCGGCGAGGTTGTGGAGATAGACGAACTCCGGCTTTGCGGCCTCCACAATCGCCCGCATGTCCGCGCGCGCCTCGTCCTGCATTTCGGTTCGGACCTCGGAGCTGCTGTAATCGAGCAGCACCTGCGCGCCGTATTCTCCGACGTAGGCGGCCTTTTTCTGCTCCTGGCGGCGCACCTCCATCATCATTTCGTCGGTGTAGTCTGCGTACAGGTCGTCCCTGGGGCTGCCGGAGCCGTTGGTGGCCGTTACACCCAGAAACCATTTGTCGTCTTCTCCGAAGCACTCCAGGATCCCGTGCCAGGCCATGATCTCAAGATCGTCCTGGTGGGCACCGACGCCCATGTGTGTCGTGCGTGCCAGCGCCTCCTCTTCAGGCGCTCCGTCCGGGACAAATATCTCCGCGCCTGGTTTATGAAACTGCATCGTCATCACTCCTATTTTTTCAGCCGTTGCGGCTGTTTTCACATAAGGATGTGGCTACTCAATTTCAGGCAGGCTTGCGGCGGCGATCGCCTGTCCGTGGCGGCGGCTCGTCTCATCAGGCAGATGCAGCTCGATCTGGTCGGCCAGTTCCGGGAACTCCTGGTCCAGAACCCGGCGGGCCTCCCGCAACATCGTCGGGCCCCCCTCGCCGGAGGTCACACGGCCAAGAATCAGCACGTGCTTGAGGTCATAAAAGTCCGCGTAGTGTGCCAGGGTGTAGCCC